>VGYV01000502.1 GCA_016872855.1 Planctomycetota bacterium | reverse complement strand
ATTCCCAAGCGGTTCATTGGCAGCAACATCGTCCACCTGCCGACCATGAAGACGCACGTCTTCACGACGATGACCGGGGCAATGAAGAACGCCTTCGGCGGCCTCCTGAGCGAGCGGCGGCACTGGACCCACAGCCGCATCCACGAGACGCTGGCGGACCTGCTGGCCATCCAGAAGGAGATACACGCCGGCATCTTCGCCGTGATGGACGGCACGTTCGCGGGCGACGGCCCCGGGCCGCGGTGCATGGTGCCGCATACGCCGGGCTACATTCTGGCGAGTGCCGACCAGGTGGCCATTGACGCGATTGCCGCGAAGATGATGGGCTTCGACCCCCTGGGGCTCGACTTCATCCGGATCGCGGACGAGGACGGCCTCGGCTGCGGCGACCCGCGCGAGATCGAAGTCGTGGGCGAGGACATCGCGGGCGTGAACTTCGGCTTCCACGGCAACCAGAACACCTTTGCCAGCCGCGGCCAGAAGCTCATCTACTGGGGGCCCCTGAAGTTCCTCGAAAAGCTCCTCCTTCGCACCTTCCTCGTCCCCTGGTCCTACGTCGCCTCGATCCTGTACCACGACTACTACTGGTATCCCCTCATTGGTCGCCGCCGCGTGCGCGCGGCGCTCAAGACCGACTGGGGGCGGCTCTTCGAGCGATACTGAGGTTGGAGTGCCGAATGGCGCTGACTGAGGGGCGCGGCCCAGCCCGAAGGGCGGCAGGTGGTAGCCACGGGCGTAAGCCCGTGGAAAGGGGGTGCACCTCGACCCCAGCCCCCGCAGGGGGCGGCAGAAACCATCGGGCATGTCCAGGCCAGGGCCTCTGCCGCCCCCTGCGGGGGCTAGGCTGGGGGCAACACCGCGTCCCACGGGCTTACGCCCGTGGCTATCCCCTGCCGCCCGCGGGAGCGGGCTGAGCCGGCGCCGCAGGTCAGAGCCAATTGTTGGGGTTTGCGGAATGGCCGGCAAGCGCACGCTCAACTGGATTCTGCGGCTGGCCTGTGTCGCGGTGGCGCTGGGCATCCTCATCTGGGGCGGCCTCAGCCTCACTTCCGCACTCCAGCGCACACAGTTCGCCACGCCGCCGCCCGACTCCCCGGCGCCCTCCGACCCTGCACCGCCACGCCCTGAACGTGGCACGGCTGGCTTGCCCAGCCGTGTCCGGGCACTCCCGCAGCCGCACACGGCTGGGCAGGCCAGCCGTGCCACACCGGTCCCGCCAACGCCCGCCGGGCCGCGCCCCCCCGAGTGCGTACCAGTCCCAGAGGCACGCGACATTCTCCTTTTCTGCGGAGCACGCTTCGGCACCCCAAGGGGGCGAGAAGGTGAATGTCCCCTTTTCTACCAGCTATGCCAAGGCCATGAACCTCTACGGCGGCGAGGGGGGGGCACCTGCGGGCCGTGGCGCTCCGCCAGCTCAGCGCCTCCTCGGGCATCGAAGTGGTGGGGGACGTTGCGCTCTGGAGGCGAAGCCGCTACTATCCGCTCCTGGCCGAGATGATGACGAGGCCGTATTAGGAACGCCAAGTGGCAGCGTCCGAGCCCACCACCGCCTCCAATGCTGCTGAGCAGCGCTCGACGGCCAGGGTGGGGACCGCCCTGCTCCTCGCCATTCTCGGCGTGGCCGCCGCGCTGCGCCTGTGGGGCATCGGGCACGACCTGCCGTTCGTCTACTATGGCGACGAAGTCCACAAGATGAACCTGGCGATGGGCTTCGGCACGGGCGACCTCAATCCCCACTGGTTCCATAAGCCGGCGCTCTACATGTACGTGCTGTTCCTCCAGTTCGGCGTCTACTTCGTCGGCGGGCACCTCCTGGGCGCGTTCCCCAACGCGGACGCCTTCGCCGTGCACTATCTTCAGGACAAGACGGCCTTCGCCCTGTGCGGGCGGCTCACGTCGGCGGCGTGCGGCGTCGCGTGCGTGTGGGTGCTCTACCGGCTGGCGCGCCGCCACTACGGGCGCGCGACGGCGCTGGTGGCCGCGGGCCTCCTGGCCGTGGCCTACCCGCACGTCCGCTCGTCCCACTTCGCCAAGGCGGACCAAATGGCCGCGCTCTTCACCCTCCTGGGCGCGCTCTACGTCTTCCGCGTGGCGGAGGCGGGGCGGTGGCGCGACTACCTGCTGGCCGGCCTCTTCCTGGGGCTGGGCACGGGGACGAAGTACACGCCCATCCTCCTCGCCGTGGCGCTCTACGTGGCCCACGTGGCCTATTGGCGGCGGAGCGAGGCCCCCTGGTGGAGCAAGCTGGCCGGCGCGCGGCTCTGGGCCGCGGGGGGCGTACTGCTCCTGGCCTTCTTCGTGGCGTCGCCCTACAACTTCCTCGACTCCTTCTGGCTGCGCGAGAACGTGTTGCCGCTCCTGGGGCTGGGCAAGGCGAGCAACGTCTACCTGGCCCGCGGCCCGCTGGGCCACGAGGCCCTGCCGGCCCGGCTCTCGCGCTGGACCGGGGTGGTCTTCAGCCGCGACGCCCTCGGCCCCGTGCTGGCCACGGCGGGGTGCCTGGGCCTGCTCGTCGCCGCCGTCCGGCGCCGGCGGCAGGACGTGGTGCTCGCGGCCTGTGCGGCCACGCTGTGGGGGCTGGCCGGGATGCTGTGGCACGTCTACGAGCCATGGCTGCTCAACGGCCTCTATCCCTTCCTGTGCCTCGGCGCGGCGCTCCTGGCCGTCGAAGCCGTCGAGTGGGCCTCCCGCCGTATCGCGTGGTTGCGCGGACGGCAGGGCCTGGCTGTCGCGCTCCTGGCCATCGCCCTCGCGGCCCCGTCGGCCATCAAGTCCGCGCGCCTGGGCACGCTGCTGAGCCAGCCCGACACCCGGACCCTGGCGCACCGCTGGGTTGAGGCGAACGTGCCGGCGGGCTCCCGCCTGTTGGTGGACGAGTACGGCCCAAGGCTCTCGGCCACGCCGGAGAGCCTGCAAGGGCTGCTCGACAAGGCCAAGGAGTTGGAGAAGACCAGCCCCTTCACCTACCACCTGTCGCGCTACTACAAGTGCCGCATACTGGCGGCCCGGCCGCCGAGCTACGACATCACTGAGCTGAGCCACCTGTGGTGGCGCGACGACCCAGGGGGGGACCGGCTGATCGAGATTGACAATCCGGAGGACGCCGACTTCGGGAACCCGGCCAAGCCCCGCGGCGCGCTCTCGCTCGACGAGTACGTGAGCCGCGGCGTCCAGTACGCCGTCGTTTGCTCCACCAACTACAACCGCTACCTGTGGCGAAGGGGCGACTCGCACTACGGGAAGGTCGCCCAGTTCTACAAGGACCTGATGGGGGATGGCGAGACTCCCCCGAGGGGCAAGCTCCTGCACGAGGAGACGCATCGGCCCGGCCACAGCCGCGGCCCAACGGTGCGCGTCTACCGCCTGCCCGCTCCGGCGGCGCGAGCGAACGGAGGTGGCCGATGACGGTCGCCCTGTCCGTGGTGATCCCGGTCCACAACGAGGCGGAGAATGTCGGGCCGCTCCACGGGGAGCTGCTGGCCGCGCTCGGGCCGCTCGACCTCGCCACCGAGGTGATCTCCGTGGACGACGGGAGCGGCGACGGAACGTTCGCGCGCCTGCGCGAGCTGCACGCAGAGAAGGGCGGCCCATTATCCGTGCGCGTCGTCCGCTTCCGCCGGCGTTTCGGCAAGGCCGCTGCCCTGGCCGCCGGCTTCGAGCGGGCGCGCGGAGGCACCGTGATCACGATGGACGGCGATCTCCAGGACGATCCGCGGGAAATCCCGCGCTTCCTCGAGAAGCTCGGCGAGGGCCTCGACCTCGTGTCGGGCTGGAAGCGCCGGCGCCGCGACCCGGCGTCGAAGACCCTGCCGTCGCGCCTCTTCAACGCCGTGCTGTCGCGCCTGACGGGCATTCGGCTGCACGACTTCAACTGCGGCTTCAAGGCCTACCGCGGCGAGCTGGCCCGACGGCTCCGCCCCTACGGCGGCCTCTACCGCTACATCCCCGTCTTCGCCCACGCGATGGGCTACCGTGTGGGCGAGCTCGAGGTGCAGCACCGGCCCCGCACCCGCGGGCGGTCGAAGTTCGGCGTCGCGCGGCTCGTCACGGGGTTCCTCGACCTGTGGACCGTGTTGATGCTCACACGCTGTGCGTGGCGGCCGATGCACCTGTTCGGGGCGATGGGGCTGTTGGCCTGGCTCGGCGCCGCGGCAGCGGTCATCGGCGGCCTGTTCGCGCGGGGCGCGGGCGCCGTCTGGGCGCTCGCCGCCGTCGTGCTGCTCGTGGCGGGGCTTCAGTGCTTTGGCATGGGCCTGCTGGCCGAGCTGCTCGTGTGGGCGCGCCACGACGCAGAAAAGGGGACATTCTCCTTTTCTGCGCAGCGGCCTTCGGCGCCCCAAGGGGGCGAAAAGGTGAATGTCCCCTTTTCTGCGTACGAGGTGGCGGAGGAGCTGGGCGCCCCGGCCGGGGCCGCATCGGATGGGGAGGGCGCCTGATGCGCAAGGCACTGCGGCTGGGGCTCCAGGCGGCGGTCTCCGCGCTCATCCTGTGGGCGCTCTTCCGGCAGGCACGGCCGGCGCGGCTGCTGGACGTGGTGTCGGGGGGCCAGTGGTGGCCGCTGCTCCTGGCGGCGGCTCTAGTGCCGGTGGTGATCTTCCTGCGCGCGCTGCGGTGGCACTGGCTGCTCCACGACGCGGGGGCGCGCCACGTGGGGCTTCGCCAGTCCTACGGCCTCGTGTTCATCGGCACGGCGCTCAATCTCGTGGTGCCCGGGGGCATGGGCGAGCTGGCCAGGGCCTACTACGGGCATCGGGCGACCGGCACGCGCGAGGAGATGTTGAGCACAGCGCTCGTGGACAAGCTGGTGGCGCTCCTGGCGGTGTGTGTCCTGGGTGCCGGGGCGGCGGGGGCGAGCGGCCAGTGGGCGCTGTGCGCCTGGGGCGGCGCGTTCGCCGTGGCCTTTGCGGCGCCGCTGCTCTTCCCGCGGCTGATCCCGTGGGGCGTGGCCAACTGGGCGCTCTTCGCCGTCGCGCGCAAGCGGCTCGACGCGGGCAAGCTCCTCCGCTCCTCGCGCTTTACCCCGGCGCAGCACGCGCGGGCACTGGGCCTCTCGGCCCTGGCCACGGTGGCCAGCGTGGTCGTGGCCTACCTGGTGCTCCGCGCCCTGATCCCAGGGGTTGGGTTCGCGCGCGTGTTCGCGGCCTGGCCGTTCTTCACCCTGGCCCGCCTCATCCCGGTCGCGCTGGGGGGATTCGGCACGTCGGACTCCGCGCTGGTGCTTCTCCTCGGGCCCCCGCTCTACCCGGCGGAGGCCGTGCTGATCGGCTCGCTGACGACCAACGCCCTGCTCGTGCTGCTGCCCGCCGCGGTGGGGCTGGTGTGCCTGTGGTGTCTCCCCCCGCGCGCGGCAGCGGAACGGCCGCAGGCGGGGGACGGACGGATTGGCGTGGAGGGCGCGCGATGAATGCGGCGGCGGACCTGGCGTTCTCGATCGTGGTCCCGGCCTACAACGAGAGCGCCGACATCGAGGCCGCGCTGGAGGCCGCCGAGGCCTTCCTGGGCGACAGCGGGCTGCCCGGCGAGGTGATCGTGGTGGACGACGGGAGCACGGACGACACGGCGCAGCTCGTGGCCCGGTACGCCGAGCGGCACCCCGTGGTGCGCCTGCTCCGCAACGAGCGCAACCGGGGCAAGGGCCACTCCGTGCGCCGGGGGGTGCTCGCGGCGCGCGGCCAGGTGGTCCTCTTCAGCGACGCCGACGAGTCCACGCCCTTCACCGAGGCCCCGAAGCTGCTCGACGCGCTCCGCCCGGGCGGGGCCGACGTGGCGATCGGCTCGCGGGCGCTCCCCGAGTCGCGCCTCGAGCGGCCGCAGCCCTGGCTCCGGCGGCTCATGGGCTGGGTCTTCCGCGGCCTGGTGCGCCTCATCGTCCTGCGGGGGCTGCGCGACACCCAGTGCGGGTTCAAGGCCTTCCGGGCCGAGGCCGCGCGCGAGGTCTTCCGCCGCCAGACGCTCGAAGGCTTCGCCTTTGACGTCGAGGTGCTTTTCATTGCACGCAAGTTGGGCTATCATATAGCGGAGGTGCCCGTGCTCTGGCGCGACTCGCACGACTCGCGGGTGCATCCGCTCCGCGACCCGGTGCGCATGTTCCTCGACCTCGTGCGCATCCGGCTGCGTGCCCTGCGCGGCGCGTACCGCTAGGCGCTTCCAGCGTCATCTGTGCTACAAACCCGCAGGATCTTGTTTTTCTGCAAGAAATCCGGGAGAAGAGTCGAGGACGAGGACGACGACGAGGACGAGGACGATTCTTGGCTGCCGTCTGTCATCTGTC
>VGYV01000501.1 GCA_016872855.1 Planctomycetota bacterium | reverse complement strand
TGCTGGAGGGAATCCTCAAGGAATTCACGGGCAACAGGGGCACCTGGCGCCACTCGACCGCCGGCCTGCCCGAGGGCAGCTACTCGGTCAGGGTCAAGGTGACAAGCGCGAAGGGCGAAGTCATCGCCGAGCACGACGACTGGTTCGAGAAGCGGGTCTTCGGTTGGATGAAAGCGCCCCGCGGCGCGGGCGAGACGGTCCCCAAGCCCTACACCCCCCTCGCCGTTGAGGGCAGCGCGGTGAAGCCATGGGGTCGGAGCTACCAGTTCGCCCCGACGGGACTGCCGGCCCGCATCACCTCGCAAGGCAAAGAGCTCCTGACGGGGCCGGTGCAGCTCTCGGCCGAGGCGGCCCCGGCCGTGGAGACGCCCTTCCGATTCACGGGCATCAAGCCGGGCGAGGTGCGAGGCAAGGCGGAGCTCGTGGCGGGCGAAGTCAAGATCGCCATCGAATCCGTCACTGAATATGACGGCTTCACGCTCTTCCGCCTCACCTATGGCCCGGCGGCGAAGACGGCAGCCGTTGGCCGGCTGCGGCTGCGCATCCCGCTCGACGCACGCTACTGCAAGTTCTACTCGGCCTCGGGCGACACCCAGGGGACGAGTCTCTTCGGCGACCTCCTGCCCCCGCGGCAGGGAAAGGTCTACGACAGCCTGGAGACGACCCGCTCGGTCGCCTGCTCCCCCTCGTTCGCCACGCTCTTCTGGGTCGGCGACCACGAGACCTGTTTCTGCTATGCCGCCGACAACGACAAGGGTTGGCTCCTCCGCGACGACGCCCCCGCAGTCGAAGTCGTCCGTGAGGGAGACACGTTGAACCTCTGGCTCAACCTGGTGGACAAGGAGAGCACACTCACGGAGCCGCGGACCCTCGAGTTCGCGCTCCAGGCGGGGCCGACCAAGCCCCTGCCCGAGGGCTGGCGCGGGATTCAGGATGGCGGCATCGCCGGCGATGCGCCGCTTACCATCATCCAGGTCGGCGGCGGCGGCGACTCCATGTGCGGCGGCACCCACCTCATGCACCCCGGCGACACGCCTGAGCTACAGCAGAAATCGCGCGAGCGCCTTGAAAAGGTGCTCGAAGGGGGCCAGAAGGCCGTCGTCGGCTACCACTATTGGGGCACCGTGCCCAAGGGCCGCCCCGAGGCCCGCGTCTTCCGAGGTGAGTGGGGCATTGACAAGTACACGTGGGACTCCGCCAAAGAGGTTCGCCAGTGGGAGTGGCAGCGGAAGCTATACGGGGAGGAGAGGGACCAGTACATCATCATGTACGTCAACTGCGTACCGAGCTACGTGAGCTTCCTCACCCATGCCTATGCTGAGGCGCTGCGGCACACGCCCATCGGGGGCTTCTACGACGACACGGGCTACCCCAAGCCCGTCTACGACGAGGAGCTTGGCCTGGGCTTCGTCCGCGAGGACGGCCGCACCGTCTACTCCTCTGGCCTCTGGGTCTACCGCGAGCGGTGGAAGCGGGCGGCGGAAGTGCACTCGCTCAGCGGCCGGCCGAACTTCCTGCGCGACTCGCAGCACTGCCAGGGCCACATGATGCCGGCCTACGCGCTCATCGGCATCTTCGCCCCGTGCGAGCACGGCTTCTACAACCCCTTCCCCGACCGCGACAACCTCGGCTTCTACGGCTCCCTCGACCGCTACGCCGCGTTCACCCCGGCCAAGCAGTTCGGGCAGATGGCGATGATCGGCATGTCGTCGCCCCACTGGCAGGCGCCCGCCTTCGCCGCCGACACCCGCTGCATGATGATGCTCACGATGCTCAACGACCAGGACGTCGGCTCGTTCGGCGCCCGCGACCCGCGCATGGTCTGCCAGCTCCGCCACGCGCGGAACCTCTTCCGGCCCTGGGAGAAGGACGTGCGCTTCGTCGGCTACTGGGAAAGCGGCAGGCTCCTCAAGGCCAGCCCCGCCGCCATCAAGGCCAGCCTCTTCCAGAGGCCAGGGGCCGCTCTGCTGGTCCTCGGCAATGTGGGAGAAGAAGGGACGCAGGCGGGTGTCGAGCCCGACTGGAAGGCCCTGGGCCTCGACCCCGCCAAGACCGAGGCTGCGAACACCGAGACGGGCGAGCGGCTTGCCCTCGATGCCGGGCGCTTCGCCGTCCGGGTGCCGAGGCACGACCTGCGCCTGGTCCTCCTGAGCGCCCCGGGAGCCTATCCCGTTGGGGTCGAGAAGCTCGGCTCGGAGTTGCCGCGGCCCAAGGAGATCATCAAGGAGCTATCAGAGCCATTCGCGGGAGCCGAGCTTCCCGCCGGGTGGCAGAAGGACCTCCACGAGGGCCATTCGGGCGCCTGGATGCTCGACGGCCGCCTGTGCATCCAGGGCGCACACTACGGCTACACCCACGTGCGGCGGGAGCTGGGGGTGGACAACGTCTCCGCCCAGTGCCTCATCTTGCGGCCCGGCACGGGGTGCATGGACACTTCGGGCGCCAGCCTCTTCCTCTGCTGGCCCAACGGCGAATACGTGCAGGCCACGCCGGGCACGGGCGAGGGGAAGTTCGTCTATGTCGTTTCAGGCGTTGGCCACCGGAAGGGCTCACCGACCAGCCGCCGCGCCGTCCCCGGCTGCTATCCCTGCTTCCCGAACTGGGTGAAGATCGCCCTTTCGCCGGACAAGATCGCATTCTACGGCTCGTCCGACGGCAAGCAGTGGGTGAAGGACTGGGAGCTGAAGCGGGGCGCGAAGCACGCCGGCCCTCCCCAGTACCTCCTGCTGGGCAACGGCCACGCCGGCGAGAAGCCCCACCTGGACAACGTGATGTCTCAGCACTTCTCGGCAACCAGCTCCACGAGCGCTTTCTTCTCGGACCTCGTCATCGGCCGGACGGAGCCTGAGTGAGCGCGTCCTCGCTCGAACATAATGGGAGACAACCGTGCGCGGAACACTTGCCGTGATTCTCTGGGGGATTGCGATGATGCAGACCGCCGATGATGCCCGTGGGGGCGAACTGGCTCCTCTGGTCGGCCAACCAGCCGACATCGCGCCCAGCGCGTACCTTTACCAGTCGGGCCGCGAGCCCGACGGCAATCCGCCGGAGACGGAGTTCCTGTTCTCCGCCCTCAAGCACAAGAGGTCGGGCGTCCTTTGTGGCCTGCTCTGGGAGGAGCCGCGGCCAGTCACCCGGGTCGAACTGGTGTGGCCGGCCGACGCCAAGGCCGTGCCGCGGCCCGAGGACCTGGTGGTGCGCTGGGTGCCCCACGGCGACAGCTCGAGCTGGTGGTCGCGCCGCGGCGGCGAGATGCGGACGGCGCCGAAGGCCGAGGCGTCCGCCGACGGCCGGGCGTTAGCCTTCGCCGTGGACGCCCTGCGGCCGGAAGGCGCGATGGACAACCTGGTCGTGGCCATCAAGGACGCCGCCGCGCCGGCCCCGGCCCCTGTGGTTCGCGTCATCGCGCCGCAGACGTGGAAGCTCGTGGAGGTGGAGATCGAGTGGGGCTTCCAGGCCGGCACTGAGAAGCTGGCCTACGATGGGCGGCTCGAGGCCTACAACGGCCTTCTCGGCAAGGCCAGGCCCCTCACTGGCGATGACGGGACACGCCTGGTCGGCGACCAGGCTTGGACATCGAAGGCGGCCGGCGGCGCGCGGCGCGGCATCGCCTTGTCTCTCCTCTACCTGGGCTCGACGCTGAACACGCGAGTCTGGCGGCAACAGGCGCGCCTGGAGGATGCGAACCGCACAATCGTGACCGTGCGGACGACTGCGGGCAGCTTCTCCTTCCTGCCCGCGGACCTCGAGACCGGGCCGATCCTGGCCCCCGAGTACGGCTTCTTCGTCCGAGCGACGGCCCGGCGTCAGGCCACCGTGCCGGCACACGAGGCTGCCGTCCCACGGGAGCTGTTGGCCGAGAAGGTGGACGCCATCGCGGGCAACGCCGCGCTCCGGGGCTGGGGCAGCAACGCCACGCCCTGGTTCGGCGCCAACCCGTCCGAGAAGGCCGTCACCGCCGGCACGTTCACCCTCCCCGCCCGCAGCGTGGCGATGCACCCCGGCCCCTCGCGGCCGGTGGCCGTAACCTGGCGCAGCCCCATCAAGGGCACCATCGAGGTCAGAGGCAAGGTGGCGGGGGCCGACCCCAAGGGCGGCAACGGGGTCGAGTGGTGGCTTGCGCTGGGGGCGAAGGCAGGCACGCGAGTGCTGGCCAGCGGGGCAATCGAGCGGAGTGGCTCGCAGGCGCTCGGCGCCGCGAAGCTGGCCGTCGAGCCCGGCGATCTGGTTTCGTTGGTGGTTGGGCCAAAGGGCGACCATTCGTTCGACACCACGCTGGTGGAGCTAACCATCGCCGAGGCAGGGGGAAAGGCCCGCGTGTGGGACCTGACGAAGGACCTGGTGGACAGCGTTCAGGCCGCCAATCCCCATGCCGATTCGCACGGCAACCCGGCCGTGTGGCACTTCCACGCTCCGGAGCAGAGCGCCCAGCCCGAGCCTGCGCCGGTGGCCTTCGCGTCGAAGGCGGCGAGCGCCCGCGAGTTCCAGGAGGAACTCGCCTCACGCGGCCTCAGGACCATCCGCCAGCGCACCCGCGACCACGCGGAGCAGACCTGGGAGGGCGCGATGCAGGCCATGCACCCCGGCGGCAACTGGCCGCCCTACCCGAAGCCCGACTTCGAGCCGCCCGCGCAGATTGACGTGCCCGACCGCCGCCTGGCCGACGCCTGGGGCTGCGGCGCCTGGCACCTACTGCGCGTCCTCAAGAAGGACGCCCAGGGGCGCTACATCCACCGTGACTTCCCCTACGATGCGCTCGCCCACGAGACGTTCCTGATCATTCGCGCCCTCGACCTCCAGGGCATGCATCAGGCGGCCCGCGACGGCCTCGCACGTTGGCTCGAACGCGACGAGACGAAGCCCGCGCGTATGGACGGCCTCTTCGCCGATACCGTGGGCGCAATGAGCGGCGTCGAGTGGGACTGGCAGCACGCCGGCGGCCCCGGCGTCATCCACTGGCAGATGGTCGAGCACTACCTCCTCACGGGCGACAAGGACTGGTTCCGCAAGGCCGCTCCCAAGCTCCAGGCCAACGCCGACTGGATGATCCGCCAGCGCCACGCCTACCTGAAGGATGTGCCCGGCCGCGAGCGGGCCTGGTGCCACGGCCTCCTGCCGCCGCACAACATCTGGGACAGCACGAACTGGCGGCTGTGGTACGAGACGAACGCGAACTACTGGTTCGGCCTGAGCCGCTATGCCGAGGCCATCGCCGACCTGGACCCCGAGCTCGCCAAGAGGTACGAGGCAGAGGCCCAGGCATACGGCAAGGACATCTGGGCCGCGGTGGACAAGTCGTTCCTCCTCTCGCCTGTCATCCGCGTGCGCGACGGCACGTACCGCTCGTTCCTCCCGCCCACGCCCTACATGCGCGGCCCGGCGAGCCGCTGCATCCCCACCTCGTTCGGCAGCCCCGACCACACGCCAGGGCTATACCCCGACGCCATTCGCGGCGGCGTCCACCTCATCAACCTCTCGGGATTCCTGCTCCACGTTCACCCGCGTGCTCAGGGCCTGGTTGACGTGTTGGAGGATCGCCTGCTCCTGGAACACCATCGCCTGCCGATGCGGACGCCGGGCTACGACCCCGAGAAGCACTGGTTCGCCCACGCCGGCTGGTACTACCAGTGCGGCATCGAGCGCACGGCAAACGTGCACCTTCAGTGGGACGACGTGCCCAACTTCCTCCGCTCCTTCTACAACCAGTACGCCGTCAACATCGTGGTCGGCCCTTACACGTTCAACGAGCACACGACGCGCGGGCCGGCCGATAAGTCGTTCGAGGAGGCGGCCTTCCTCGAACGACTGCGGAACATGCTGGTGATGGAGGATGGCGATTCGCTCTGGCTGGCCCGCGCGACGCCCCGCGCGTGGCTCGAGCAGGGCAAGAGGATCGCCGTGCGGAACATGCCCACGCACTTCGGCGCCGTAGCGTACGAGATCGTCTCCGACGTGAACGCCGGCCGGATCGCGGCGACCATAGAGCCGCCCGCCCGCAGGCGGCCCGAGGCCATCCGCCTGCGCCTTCGCCACCCAAAGGCGGCCCCGATCAAGCGTGTCACGGTCAATGGGCAGCCTTGCACGGACCTCGACGCCGACGGAGAGACCATCTGGCTGCGCGGCCTGAAGGGCACGAGCAAGGTGGAGGCCGCCTACTAAGAAACTAAGCGCCGCACGAGACTTCGCTCGTGCGGCGTGGCCTGCCTGGGGGCAGGCAGCCAAACGGGCGCCCGCGCCGCCGCCTCCCTTCGGGGCTTTGGCACGGTTTTTGTCAGCCCGGC
>VGYV01000500.1 GCA_016872855.1 Planctomycetota bacterium | reverse complement strand
GTGCTCGATGAGGTCAACCGTGCCCTCCACGCGGGTGGCGACGATGGGGAGGCCGGTCGCCATCGCCTCGAGGACCACGTTCGGCATCCCCTCCCAGAGTGAGGCGAGGACGAAGACGTCCGCGGCCCGCAGCAGCGAGGGCACGTCGTCGCAGTGGCCGAGAAAGGTCACTGCCTCGCCGAGGTGAAGGTTCTTGGCGGCGGCGCGGAGCTTGGCCTCCTGCGGGCCTTTGCCCACGATGAGGAAGCGGCAGTCGGGCCGCGAGCGGTGGAGCGAGGCCGCGGCACGGATGAGGAACTCCATGCCCTTCTGCTCGTGGAGGCGTCCGACGGAGGCCACGAGCGGGGCGCTGGGCGGGAGGCCGAGCCGGGCCTTGAACGCCGGCTGCCGCCCCGCGAACCGCGCCACGTCCACACCGTTCGGGATGACGACCAGCTTGCCCTTCGGGAAGCCGCCCTTCAGGAAGAAGTCGCGGACGCCGTTGGACACGCAGACCTCGGCGTCCACCAGCCCCTGGGTGAGGCATTCGAGCCTGAGGCGCCGCGGGCGCGACCGCTCGGCCACGCGGGCGGAGCAGACGACGATGGCCCCCGTGCCGACGGCGGCCAGCCGCGCCGCCATGTTCGCGTGGTAGAGGAAGCTGTGGACGATGTCGGCCTGCCGGATGAGGCGGCGGAGGCGCCAGAGGAGGCGGACGTCCCAGAAGCCGCGCGCTTCGAGGAATCGGACGGGCACGGCTCGGCGGAGGAGCTCGCCGCCGAGCGGGCCGTGGCCGGTGAGGCAGACGACCTGTGGCTCGTAGGCCGCGCGGTTCAGGCCCGCGGCCAGCTCGCAGAGCGCCTTCTCGGCCCCCCCAACGTCAAGCTCCGTGATGACGTAGAGTATGCGGCTCATCGCGGGCGACCGGGATCGAGCGAACCCGAAATCCGAAGCACGGAATCCGAAACAAGGTCACAATACGAAATCTCAACGACTGAAACAACAGCGGCACGCGGCTCGCGTGTGGAGGATGGGTGTAGCGACACGCGGCTCGCGTGTCGAGGACGGGACAGGCGAGCCGCCCGTCCCCACGACTTTCCGCAACTGAAACTATTCAGTTTCTGTTGTGGAAAGTGCGGTCACAGGCGGGACGCCTGTGCCACCGCTGAGACAAGGGGCTTGGTGGCACAGGCCTCTGGCCTGTGATTGGGGCAGCAGCCCCCTTCCACTTTCCGCAACAGAAACTACTTAGGGCTCGATGACGATGCGGAGGCCGACGTCTTCGAGGCGGGCGATGGGGGGCGCGCCGGTGCGGCGCGCGGCGCGGAAGTCGAAAATCTTCGCCGACTTGTGCGAGCCGCCACGCAGGGCCTTCCGGGGGCCGGGGGCAGCGTTCAGGGGGTCCTTCCGAGGCGCCCTGAGGTAGAAGGCGGGGTCGAAGGTGTCGCGGCACCACTCGGCCACGTTGCCCGCAAGGTGGAGAAGGCCCTGGGCCGTCTGGTCCTTGGTCTTCGCGTCGGCGCGCACGAGTCCCTGGCGGAGGAGTTCGCGGGCCACGTCGGCGTCGGCGCCCCAGGGGAAGGGGTTGGCAGCGGCCCCGCGTGCGGCGAACTCCCATTGGGCTTCGGTGGGGAGTTGCGCCCGGAGCCACGCGGCATACGCGGCGGCGCAGAACCAGTCCACGCCCCGCACGGGCTTGCTCTCGTCGGCGAGCTGCGCCGCCCAGTTGGCCGGCGTCAGGTCGCCCAGGAACCCGGGCAGGTCGGCGGGCGGGGCGAAGAAGCCGGCCTTGAGCTCGTCGAGGAAGAGCTTGTACTGGCCCACAGTGGCCTCGGACCGCGCGATCCAGAAGGGGCTGAGGGCGACCTCGTGTTCGGGCTTCTCGTTGGCGTCGGCCGTGCCGCCCATCTTGAATGCGCCGCCATCGAGGGCGAGCGTGCCGGCCTTCTGGAAGGCGCGGACGTTCTTTAGGATCCCTGAGTAAACAGGCGACTGAGGGTTGAGGGCGCCGAGGCCGGGGAGGTTGAGGATGCGGAGCGCGGCGACGAGTTGCTGGACGCTTGACACTTCCTTGAGGAGGTCTGCGGCCTGCCATTCGTTCTTCTTGGCCATGGTGTCGAGTGCGGCGGCAGCGGCGGCGGCGTCGCCTGCGCGGGCGGCGCGGAGGAGCGCGGCCACGGTGTCGGAGAGGAGGGCGCGGTCGAAGAGCACGAGGTCTTTGCGGCCGAGGCGCTCGCTGACGCCGGCCCTGAGCTTGAGGAGGGCGTCGCGGAGCTCCGGCTGGCCGTCCCCGATGGCGGCGAGAGCGTTCGAGAGGACGCGGCTGGTGGTGTCGAGGTGGGCGGGGGTGGCCCCTCGA
Organism: Planctomycetota bacterium; assembly: GCA_016872855.1. GTDB lineage: Bacteria > Planctomycetota > PUPC01 > DSUN01 > DSUN01 > DSUN01. Next base: position 3,963 of record VGYV01000500.1, on the reverse strand, counting down.
GCTTTGAGGACGATGAGCGCGCGGCTGAGGCAGACTTCGGGCTCCTGGGTGTCGAGGCAGGCGAGCGCCATGATGTAACGGGCGCCGGGGCCGCCCTCGGGGCTGTCGGGGTCGAGGGCGATGGCGGCCCCCCAGTCGAGCTCGGCCACGACGCGCTGGAGGAAGGCGAGGGAGCGGAGGGGGCGTAGCGCGGCTGCGGCGTCGAAGGCGGCGCGGGCGGTCAACTTGTCGCCCTTTTGCGCGGCGGCTCTGGCCTGGGCCAGCTTGTCGGCGTACTGCTTGTCGAGCTCGGCCACGCGCGGACCAGTGGCCTTCGGGGAGAGGTCGTGATAGGTTTCGAGCGCCCAGCGCAGCGGGGCGTCCTGAACGGGGGTCTGCTCGTTCTGGATTCGCTGGCGCAGGACGCTGCGGAATGCCTGGCCGACGACGCAGAGGTCCATGTCCTGCATCCTGGGGAGGAACTCGGCGGAGTAGGAGAACTCCTGCGCGCGGGCGCCTGGGGCCTGGCGCTGGAGCTGTTCGGCGAGGGCTTTCTTGAGGTCCTGGCGAAGGGTGTCGGCGGGCCAGGTCCAGCCGAAGGGTTCGGGCATCTCGATGAGGCGAGCGGCCTCGGGGCGGTTGGCAACGCTGAGCTGTGCGAGCCACTTGTCGAGGGTGAGAAGGTGGAGGGCGCGGAGGCGGTCGTCGGGGCGCGGGGCGGTTTGGATGAGGTAGGCCACGTCGGCCTCGATGGCTTTGAGAGCGGCGGCCTCGCTGGCCGGGGCGGCGGCGAGGGCGTCCTTGACGCCCTTGCGGATGGCCTCGAGGCGGCGGGAGCGTTCGAGCTCCACGTCGGGGTTGAGGGGGATTTCGGTGGGGCCGATGATGATCTTCGGCTGCTCGGCGGCCAGGGCGCACGCAGGCGCGAGCAGGAGAAGTGAGAATGCGGCCAGTGAGGGCTTCATGGCTGGACCTCCGACGGCGCCCGCCGTCAGCGCTGGGTTTGGAACTCGCAGTGCGCCTCGCCGAACTTGGCCTCCGCCATGAGGGCGAGCAAGGCATTGAGCTGCCCGATGGTCTCGGTGGGCACATCGCCCGCGGCGTCCTTGGGCCAGGGGATCGGGTTGGCGCTCACGATGGCCTTGACGCGCTCCCAGCCGGCCGGCTCGTCCGCCTCGAACTCGAAGGCCTCCTCCATCTTGGGCGTCGGGATGCGCGTCACCTCGTTCGCCCGCAGGGTGGGCGAGCCGCAGGCGCGGTTCGGCAGCAGGAAGGCCACGTGCTCCTTGCTGTTCTGGTAGAGGAGGGAGAGGTAGCCGTTGGCGCTGCTGGTGACGAGGAAGCTGATCTTACCGCCGACGCGGACCGGCTCATCGGCCGGGCGAACGGCGACCCTGATGGAGGAGTCCGTGGCCGGCGCGTGGTAGAGCCTCCGCTTGAGGTCCGTCGCGTCAACGGTCGCCTTGGGCGGCTCGTGCGTGGGCCAGGCGGGGAGCGCGGTCGCGGCCTCGCGCAGGTAATCCTCGCTGGCCGGCAGCTTGCGATGCGAGCTGGCGATGACCTCCCCCGACCTCAGGCGGACCTGGATCGTGAGCTCGAACTCCCGCTTGCCGGGCATGTAGGTGCCCGTGAGAAACGCATCGGCCTGGTGGAGGGACATCTCCTGAAGCCACTCCGGGGAGCGATGAACCTTATTGAGGAGAGCGACGATGCGGACCCGGCGCTCTCTGGGACGCTCGTCGAAGCGTTTCCTGAGGCCGGCGGCGATTGGCTCGGTGATGTAGGTGCCGAACTTGCTGCGGTCTTTGCCCTCGCCGCCCGGCCCGAATGCCTCCGAGATGGCGATGCAGCTCACCTGCTTGTCCACCAGGGCGAGGGCGAGGTCGGACGCGATCAGGTCGAGCGTGGTCTCCGGCCGCCACGCCGGCTTCTTGCCCGCGCCCTCTCCTTTGCCCGGCTGGCCCCCCGACTCGTCCTGGGTCGAGGTGCAGCAGCCGACGGCGAAGAGGAGCGCCGAGAGGAGGGCCGAGAACCACCAGATGCGGGTTTCCACGCCCGGGTTCCCCCGATGCAGAGGCTACTTGAGCAGTTCCTGGACGAGTTCGACCGGGATAGCGTAGCCGAAGCCGCTGACGGGCACGCGCCCGATCTCCTTGGGCTGGCCGGCCTCGGCCGCGATCACGGCGCCGGTGGGCATGGCGGTGTTGATGCCCACGATCTCGCCCCGGAGGTTCAGCAGCGGGCCGCCGCTCGAGCCGCGGTACATGGGCGCGGTGTGGACGATGTACTTGTTGGGGCCGCGCCCGAGTGCGCTCACCGTGCCGAACGTAACGTTGTTGATCAGCTCGGAGTTGAAGGGCGCGCCCACGGCCACGACCTCGTCGCCGACGCGGAGCTCGAGCGACTTGCCGAGCGGGAGCGCGGTGAAGCGCGCGTCCTCGGGCCGCAGGAGCTTGATCTTGAGGAGGGCCAGGTCGCGGTCGGGCATCGAGCGGACGAGCTCGGCCTCGAACTGCGGGTTGCCCGCCGCAGGCGCCTCGGCCTCGAACTCGACGAAGTACTTCTGGGCGTTGTTCACGACGTGGAAGTTGGTGACCACGAGGCCGTCGGCGGTCACAACCGGGCCTGAGCCGTGGCCGACGGGCGCCAGGGCGTCGCCCTTCTTGGTGTAGGAGCGGACCATGACCGTGGCCTTCCGGGCGACTGCGGCGAGGGTCTGGCGGTCGTTGGCCGCGAGGTGGCCCTCGCGCCAGTTGCCGACCACGATGCCGACGCCCGGCCTCACTTCGGGCCGCGCGGGGTCGAGCAGGCAGAGCGTCACGTGGTCCCCGAAGGCATCCACCGTGATGCGGAACTTGTCGGCCAGCTTCATCCCGTCGGCCAGCTTCAGCTCGGCGGCGTTCTTGACCAGCATGGCCTGGAGGTCGAAGAGGGCGCCGAGGAGGCCGATCTCGTACTCGGCGAAGATCTCCTTGGTCTGCTCGCTGTTGATGACGCGGCGGGGCCTGGGCTGGCCGCTGATGGTGACGCTCCCCTCGGACTTCAGGAGCGCGGCAAGCTGCTGGAGCCTGGTGGCATCCTCGCCCTGGATGAAGAAGTTGACGACGACGGGCCGGCCCTTCTTGGCGTAGTCGGCCCACCAGGCCTCGATCTGCTTCACGAGGGCGTTGGCGAGCCCGGGGTCGTCGGCCTCGCCGGGCTTGCCGAGCACGCGCTCGATGGCCATGCGGTGCGCGAGGTAGGCGTCGGTCTCCGAAATCCCCTTCGCATCGCGCTCCTCCATGGCGAACAGGCGCCCTGTGGAGCCGACGACGACGCGCGCCTGGACGGAGTCGTGGACCGTCTTGACCTTCGGCACGTCGGCATCGGGCTTGACCTCGTGGACCAGGAGCTTGTAGAAGACGATGAGGTCGGCGTTGTAGCCGTAGGCCACCTGCTGCGCCACGCTGTCCACGGTGCCCGAGGCGGCCGAGGGGTCGCGGAACTCCCGCAGCCGCGTGAACACCCGCGCGATGTCGCCGGCCACCTTGGGGTCCACCAGGTCGTAGCGTTTGGCCAGGAACGCCTTGGTGAGGAGGGTGCCGACGAGGAGGTACTCCTTGCTGGGGACACCTTCGAGGCGTCGCGGGGGCATGCTGGGCAGGGGCCTGGGCACGACGGCGGTCGGCTGGTCCGGGCCGGCCTGGTCCAGGTCGAACTCGGGCAGGAGGATGATGCGGGGCTTGTCGAGCGCGCCCTTGTCTGGGGCGGCCTCCTCGCCGGCCCACAGGGGCAGCCCGGCGGCAAGTGCAAGCAGCCACAAAGCGACACGGCGGTTCGGACGCATGGCACGCCCTCCTTTCAGCGGACCGGGTAGGTTAGGAGCCGCGATGAAATAACTGTTCCATCTCAGTTCTTCCCCCGGGGTTGGATGGTGTAGTTCCAGTCCCCGTGGAAGTCGTCTGGGACCAGGGCGATGGTCGCCATCTGTTCTTCGGTCACCCT
>VGYV01000499.1 GCA_016872855.1 Planctomycetota bacterium | reverse complement strand
CGACGGCCACTCTCCCCACATACTGCTGGACCCCGCTCATCCTGACCCGCTCGGGGGAGACGGTCACCCTCTTGATCGGGGGCTGGGCGGCGGCATCGGGCACGTTCCAGGGCGCGCTGCCTTCGCATCCCGGCGCGCTGTGCTTCGGCCCGTCGTATCCGATGGACTACGGCACTGGCTATCTGGCCCTCGACGAGGTGCGGCTCACCGCGACCACCACCCCGCCGCCTGGCATCTACGCCAGCATCTACATCCCGGCCAATCCCGACCCGAACGTGTCGGACACGATTCACTACTTCCACGGCCTCCGCGACGCGACGGCGACCGACCCCGCCTTCACCGAGGCCGAGGGCGCCCCCGGCGGCCTGGCCTTCCGCGGCATCTTCGCGGGCGTCGAAACCACCATCTCTCTCGACCCTGCCACCTTCCCCGGCCTGACCGCAAACGTAGATTCCTTCCGCGCCACCGTCACTCACACTCTAGGCGACGGCACGCCCCTCCCCGTTCAGGCCACATTTGTGGAAACAGGGGCAAGCACCAACGTCTTCCGGGCCGCTCTCGCCACGCCCACCTCCTACGGCGCCGACGGCTTTGCCCTGACAACCCACTACCGCGTCGTCGTCCCCAACGACCTCGACCCCAACCAGCCGGACAGCGTGAGGTTCTACATCGGCGACGCTGAGCCGCCCGGCGGGGGAACCGTCCTCGCCGAGACCGGGAACGACTCCCGCGTCTTTGCCGCAACACTCCAGAACGGCGCATCTGTCGAGGTCCAGCTCGTCCAGTTCAACGGCCTGTCCGCCAATGTGGACCAGGCCACCGTGGCCCTCACCGTGAGCCACCCCGAACTCCCCACCTACTCGTTCGAGCGCACCTACACGGAGACTGGGCCGACGACGAACACCTTCGACTACACCGAGCTGGGGGACCTCCCACGGCTCACCGCCCCGGTGATCGGCGGCGTCCGCAATGTGAACGACAGGCCCCACACCCACGGCCAGCCCTTCACCGTCAGGGTCCGGGGCCTGGCCGGCTGCGAGGGCTACACGATTCGGCTCGCCGGCGGAGCCGACCTCCCCCTCCTGAACCAACCCGACGGATGGGCCTACGCTGCCCAGGGCTCGGCCCCCGGGACCAGCCTGGTGGTCCGCGGCGCCGAGGGCGACACCTTCCTCTCGTGGGACGCGCAGGCGGGGGCGATGGCGACCCTCCCCCTGGCCGCGACGCCGGGCCGATGCCCGGCCGAGCTTGTCCGCCTCGGCGGCTCGGCCCTTGCCCAGCACGCCGCCACGCTCTCCCGCATCCAGTTCATCGGCACGGACGGCACCGAGAAGGAATCCGTCCAAACCGTCCCCATCCAGACCCTCCTCGACAAGCTCGGCGGCGAGGACGTGGAGATCGAGGACGAATGCCTCGTCAAAGTGCGCCTCCAGGGCTTCACGCCCAGGAGCAGCGTCACCGTCATCAGCGACGAGTTGCCCGGCGACCGCTTCCAGCTCCTCATGCCGCAGGCTGCGGCGGACCTCCCCCGCACCTCCCCCCTCCAGGCCCAGGACGGCTACGCCGAGGCCGAGAAGTGGGTCTGCCTCTACGAGCCCGACGCCGACCACGCCCAGTTGACCGACGCCCAGTGGCAAGCCCTGGCCGACTTGGGCATACTGCCAGTTCACAACGAAGGCGCCATCGGCCAGGCCGCGGAAGGCTTCCGCGAAGTCCTCGAGGGCACCGAGGATCACCACCTCTTCAGCGTCTTCCGCGAGGCCACCGACCCCAAGTACCCGGGCTTCTGGCGAAGAGTATTCGGAAACACCCTTGATTTGGACGACTTTACTGTGCCTGTTCCCACCCAAAAGCACAAGACCATGGCCCGGCAGGTTACAATCCGCTGGAAGGCCTTCATAGATGCGGAGTACCAATTGATGGCCGCAGGTAGGTCAAAGGCCCTGGTCCGAAGGGACACAATCAACGAGATGCTGAAGATTGCGGACGAATTCGGATACGATGTGTCGGAAGTCAGGCGGTTCCACTCTAAGGCACTGAGGGGCAGTTCGCTGCGAAAGCTGTACGACGTCGCACAGAAGTCTGGAGTTGACCTGAAGTCCGACAGGCGCTGGCGTCTCATCATCGGCAGGGCCGCCAAGAGACTGGGGCAGAAGGCCATGCAGGTGCTGAATCTCGCCGGATACGCCCTCACCGCCTATTACGTGGTCAACTTCGCAGCCGACCCTGCCCAGGCGGCCGCGGATGAACTCGGCATCTCGAAGGAGACTTTCAATGGCTGGCTCCAGGGTCGCGTGTACGTCACGCTGGCTCTGTGGCCGGACACCAGCATAGAAGTCCACACCGTCGAGTGCGCCGACGGGTCTGTCTATACTGTCGGCTGCGCCTACTGGATCATCAAGTACGACCCGGCGACTGGCGAATGGCGCAAACACCAGAAGATGCCTCTGATCAGCATCAAGACAACGGCCACTCGCGGCAAGGTGGAGCTCACGTTCAACGATGGCTCGCCCAAGGGGTTCACTTTCCGCGATGTGGATGGAATACCCGGAGCGCCCGAGCCCTGACCAGGAACCCATCGTCCAGTTAGACACCAATTGTCGGAGAGTTGTCGAGTGGGAACTGATTTCTCCTTCTTCGAGCGGAGCATCCGCGAGAAGCGAACCTACCGGTTCACGTGCCCCTGGCACCGCGACAGGTTGATGGAGCCGGATGTCAGGGACCACCTCCAGGTTCTCCGCAGGGGGCGGCACTACATGGAGGTCCGCGGCTCGCATGTCCTCCGTCCTGGTTGCCCTGAGGGCGTCCGTGCCGTTGAAGAGCGCTTCGGCGTGAAACTGCCCGGAGAAGTCCACGACTTCTACAAGAGGTGGAACGGGGGATTCCTACTTCACCGCGAACTGTACCCTATCCTTTCAGTCCAGGAGATCATCCTGACGGCTGTTGATTTCCGAACCGTGCGCGGCGAGCCCACGGACCCAAGCAAGTTGCCGTGGCACCTGTTCCGCTTCTGCGACATGAGCAACAGCAACTACCTGGCCCTGCGGCGCAAGGCAGGCCGGGGCTGGGAGGTGGTCTGGGCCAGCGTGGAGGTATATGACTCGGACCTTATCATCCCTGAGTACGCTGCTCAGCATCGCAGATGCGTCATGGACCCCTCGTTCCTTGTTTGGCTCAGGCGGATGGAGGACACCGATGGCTGGCCATGGGGAGAAAGCATCATGCTCCCACACGACAAGCCCCCGAGCGAGCGCATTGGGTACGCCGATCCCTCCTTTGCCGAGGGGATCGGCCTGTAAGCCGGACAGGCCCTTGGCCGCCGGGACACCGCCTTGCATAGTTGGGCGCGAGCTGATTCAATTGGGTATTCGAGGGCCATCCAATGACAGCCGATTTCACATTCTTCGAGAAGAGCATCCGCGAGATGCGAACCTACCGCCTCACCATCCCCGGGTGCTTCGAGCGTCTCAAGCACCCTGCCTTCTCCCGCGGCGTGGACATCCTCGCGGAAGATGCCCACTTCATGCTGGTCCGAGGAACCCACGTGCTGTTCCCCGGCTGTCCCGAGGGCGTTCGGGCCATCAACCAGCGGTTCGGGGTGGACCTGCCGCCTGAGGTGGACGACTTCTACAAGCGCTGGAATGGTGGCCTACTCCTGCACCGCGAGCTCTATCGTATTCTCCCGGTGCAGGAGATCATCGCCACAGCTACGGAGTTCCGGTCGTGTCGCAGAGAACCCACCGAGCCCGCCAAGCTGCCGTGGCATATGCTTCGCTTCTGCGAAGTCTGGGATGGCGACTATCTGGCCCTGCGACGCCGGGCGCCGCTCAGATGGGAGGTGATATGGGCGAGTGTGGAATACGCGGACAACGAGCTCCTGTTCCCTGAGGACCCGGAAGTAGGCGCAAACCGTTTGCTGGACAGTTCATTCCTTGCCTGGCTGCGGCGCATGGAGGAGACGGATGGGTGGCCCTGGGGCGGCAGGCTCCGCGCCCCGCGCGACTGGCCTCCAGGCACACGCATATGGTAAACTGCACACACGAACAAGGAGCGCTGGTTGCCGACCAACTTCTCTTTCTTCGAGAAGAGCATCCGCGAGACGCGGACCTATCGGTTCACGTGCCCCTGGCACCGCGACAGGTTGATGGAACCGGACGTGCGCGCCCGCCTCCAGGTTCTCCGCAGGGGCAGGCACTACATGGAGGTCCGCGGCTCCCATGTCCTGCGCCTTGGCTGCCCAGAAGGCGTCCGAGCCGTCGAGGAGCGCTTCGGCGTCGAACTGCCGCGAGAGGTCCATGACTTCTACGGGCGCTGGAATGGAGGAGTGTTGCTTTACCGCGAGTTGTACTCTATCCTGCCCGTGGCGGGCATCATCCACACGGCGCTCCAGTTCCGTAGAGTGCGGCGAGAGCCCACAAGTCCCAAGGAGTTGCCTTGGCACATGCTGAGGTTCTGCGACCTTGGCGAGGGCAACTGCCTGGCCCTCCGACGAAAGGGCCGGTCCGACTGGGAGGTGATCTGGGCGGACATAGAGGTCAGCGATACGGACCTCATTCTTCCAGAACGCGCCGCAGAGCACGCCAGAGCCGTGCTGGACCCTTCGTTCCTCGCCTGGCTGAAGCGGATGAACGACACCGATGGCTGGCCCTGGGGCGAGAGCATCATGCTGCCGGACGACAGGCCCCCGAGCAAGCGGATTGGGTAGGCGATGGCTGCTGATTTCTCCTTCCTCGAACGCAGCCTGGAACAGGAGCGCGTCTATAGCTTCACAATCCCCGGCTGCTTCGAGAGGCTCCTGCACCCCAGCGTCCGCGAGCACATTGACGTTCTGGAGCAGGGGCCCGACCGCATGGTCGTGCGCGGAACCCACGTGCTGTTCCCCGGCTGTCCCGAGGGCGTTCGGGCCATCAACGAGCGGTTCGGGGTGGACCTGCCGCCCGAGGTGGACGACTTCTACAAGCGCTGGAACGGTGGCTTGCTCCTGCGCCGCGAGCTGTACCGACTGCTGCCGGTCAGTGAGGTCATCGCCACCGCCCTGGAGCTTCGCAGAATCGTCAAGGAGCCGACTGACCCGGCCAGGCTTCCATGGCACGTGCTGAGATTCTGCGACCTCGGCGACGGTTGGTACCTTGCGCTCAGGCGGACTGCTCCCCGCGCCTGGCAGGTGATCTGGACAAGCTTCGAGGACACGGATACAGACCTTCTGTTCCCCAAGGACCCCAAGGAAGACGCGAACGGTGTGCTGGACCCTTCCTACCTTGCCTGGCTGCGGCGCATGGAGGAGACCGATGGATGGCCCTGGGGCGGCAGGGTGCGCGCGCCGCGCGACTGGCCGCCAGGGACACGCATATGGTAGACTCCGCCTGCCACGAGCGAGCAGGTCCAGATGCCGACTGATTTCTCCTTCTTCGAGCGAAGCCTCCGCGAGACGCGGACCTATCGGTTCACGTGCCCGTGGCACCGCGACAGGCTGATGGCGGCCGATGTCCGCGACCACCTCCAGGTTCTCCGAAGGGGGAGACACTACGCAGATTTCCAGGGCTCTCACGTCGTCCGCGCAGGCTGTCCGGAGGGTGTCCATGCCATCGAGGAGCGTTTCGGCGTCCGACTGCCTCGCGAGGTCCACGACTTCTACAAGCGGTGGAACGGGGGCCTCCTGCTGTACCGGGAGATCTACCCCGTCCTCTCGGTTCAGGAAATCATCGAAACGGCAATCGACTTCCGGACCGTGCGCGGCGAGCCCACCGACCCGAGCAAGCTGCCCTGGCACCTGCTCCGCTTCTGCGACATGAGCAACAGCAACTACCTTGCGCTGCGATCACAGAACGGCAGGGACTGGGGTGTCGACTGGGCCGACGTCGAGGTCACCGATTCTGACCTCATTCTGCCTGAGCGCGCCGTGAACTACAAAGGCGTCATGGACCCGTCATTTCTTGTCTGGCTGAAGCGGATGAATGACACCGATGGCTGGCCCTGGGGGGAGAGCATCATGCTGCCGGACGACAAGCCGCCGAGCAAGCGGATTGGGTAGCCGATGCCTGTTGATTTCTCCTTCTTCGAGAGAAGCATCCGCGAGACGCGGACCTATCGGTTCACCCGCGGTTGGCACCGGGACAGGCTGATGCAACCGGATGTTCGGGAGCATCTCCGGGTTCTCGGCAGGGGGAGGTACTACACGGAGGTGAGCGGCTCCCATGTCCTGCGCCTTGGCTGCCCAGAAGGCGTCCGAGCCGTCGAGGAGCGCTTCGGCGTCGAACTGCCGCGAGAGGTCCATGACTTCTACGGGCGCTGGAATGGAGGAGTGTTGCTTTA
>VGYV01000498.1 GCA_016872855.1 Planctomycetota bacterium | reverse complement strand
TGCTCGGGAGGCCCAGAACCGCATGCGATTCCGAGCCGCGCGCCCAGTTAGCGGTACCTGCGTGCCCGGAGGCACCTCAACGCACCCTCCGCTCTTGCACTCTTTGGGGTAATGCGCTTGATTAGGGCCTAGCTCACCTGAAAGTCTTGAAGGGGTTGCAGACGCTCAACCTCTATGGCACCAAGGTGACGGATGCCGGCCTGGCTCACTTGGGGGAGTTGACGGGGTTGCGGTCGCTTGACCTCACGAGCACGGAGGTGACGGGCGCCGGCCTGGCCCACCTCAAGGAATGTAAGGAGTTGCGCACGCTCATCCTTTGCGGCAGACAGGTGACGGACGCCGGCCTGGCTCACGTGAAGGAGTTGAAGGGGTTGCAGTTCCTTTGCCTCCCGTACACACGGGTGACTGACGCCGGCCTGACCCACCTGAAGGAACTCAAGGGGTTGCAGAGGCTCAACCTTTATGACACGGAGGTCACGGGTGCCGGCCTGGCTCACCTGAAGGAACTGGAGGGGTTGCAGTCGCTTCACCTTGGCGGCCAGCAAGTGACTGACGCCGGGGTGGCTCACCTCAAGGAGCTGAAGGGGCTGCCGGAGCTTTGCCTCAGTGGCACGAAGGTGACGGATGCCGGCCTCGCTCACCTGAAGGACTTGAAGGGCTTACAGACACTCAGCCTCCAGGGAACGCCGGTGACGGGCCCCGGCCTGGCTCAACTCAAGGAGTTGAAGGGGCTGAGGGAGCTTAATCTTCTCGCGACCCAGGTGACGGACGCCGACCTGACCCACCTGAGGGAGTTGAAGGGGTTGGTGACGCTCAGCCTTGAGCGCACCCAGGTGACAGATGCCGGTCTGGCTCACCTGAAAGAGCTTGAGGGGTTGCAGACGCTCAACCTCAGTGGCACCAAGGTGACAGACGCCGGCCTGGCTCACCTGAAGGAGTTGAAGGGCTTGCGCTCGGTCAGCGTTGGGGGCACACGGGTGACGGAACACGGCCTTGTCGAACTGAGCAAGTTACTGCGCACGGCGGCGAGAGCGGCCCAGAGGGCGGAGGGGGCTCCTGAGGGGAAGCCCCAGTGCTACAGGGCCGGGGACGTCGGGGTCTTTGCCGCGGCCATCGCGCTGCCGGCGGACGTGGACCTCAATACAGCCGCGATCTCGGTCCAGCCAAAGGACGACAAGGTTTACCTGCTCTACGTAAGCCAGCCCACGTCGGTCATTGAGCGCCTGCGGGCCGCCGAGCACCACGAGCAACCGCGCCTGAGCGCCGAACAGCAGGCGAAGGTGGCCGCCGTGGACAGACAGATCGCGGAGCTGCACAGAGGGGCAGCGTATCCTCAGGCGGTTCAAGAGAACAACAGGGAGCTTCAGGGACTCAGAGGTGTGGCCGCTGCTGAGGAGCGGAAGAAGGAGGGACGCGACGAGGCCCTCGTCGCGCGCACCCGGGAGAGGATAGCTGAGCTCGAGGCCGCCAACCGCAAGCTCCAGGCAGACTGGCAAACCGGCGCCGCCGAACGCAACAAGAAGGTGCAGGAACTCCAACGTCAGCGGAACGAGGTCTGGGCGGCGGCGCGTGCGCAGGGGCGTGAGGTGGCGGCCGCAGAACCGACCGTGGTGATTGGACGCTTCCAGGGAGCCGGGAAGTCATCCATCACCGTCTTCGTTCGGAAGACTGACGAGCTTCTGGCCGAGGCGCGCCCCGTGGCCACGGTGGAGCTGGACCTTCCCGCCGCCGATGGCGGCGACCCCGAACTCCTCAAGGAGTGGGCGCTCGCCCAGGCCAGACAGTTCACCGACTACGTCCTCAGAAGCCCGTTCAGCAGCTTCTACCAGTACTGCCTCCTTCAGTCCGTGCGCAAGTATGGCGTGCCGGAGGACGAGCTGCCGCCGCGGCTCCGCCGGGCCGGCAGGCCGGAGCGGCGGGCCGACCTCTACTCCATCGCCACTGGCTACCTGGCCGTCCAGGAGTCCCTCCAGCTCGACGCCATGACGGGCCGCACAACGATCCCTGAGGACCGTGGTGTGGCCATCGACTCGCTCAAGGGGCCTGACATCAAGTCGCACCCCTTCGACAAGATGCTCGAGGGCCGGAAGCCGCGGCTTGACCCCGTGGCGGCGCTCGTGCCCTTCGACGCCTATTACTGCCATTTCACGAGCATCTCGAAGGAGATCGCGACCCGCGACCTCATCAACCAGTGGGGCACCGGCCTCATCCGCTCTGCCAGCGTCTCAGCCCGCGACTGCGACCTCGGCACGAAGTACCAGGAGCAGCTCTGCATTGGCGTCTCAGTGCTCACCCGCCTGTTCGGCGACCTGCTGATCGGCGAGATCGCCATCACGGGCAACGACCCCTTCCTCATCGAGGGCACTGACCTCACGGTGCTCATCCAGGTGAAGAACCGCGCGCTGTTCGACCAGCAGATGAAGAGCTACCTGGACGACGCCTTGGCGGCCCAGCCCGATGCTGCGTCCGCCATGGCCACGTATCAGGGCGTCCCCATCCGCAGCGTCACCACGCCCGACCGCCGCATCGCCTCCCACTCCACCAACCTCGGCGACTACGCGGTCTACTCCAACTCCCTCGACGCCCTCAAGCGCGTCATTGACACCCACGCCAAGCGGCGGCCTTCGATGGCGGACAATCTCGATTTCCAGTACATGCGCACCATCTTCCCCAGCAGCCCCCAGGCTGAAGACGGCTTCATCTACCTTTCGGACGCCTTCATCCGCAAACTCGTCGGCCCTCGCTGGAAGATCGAGGGCCAGCGGCGCATCGTGTGCCAGAATCACCTGCGCATGATCGGGAACGCCGCCACGATGTACCGCACGGAACTACGCAAGAAACCCACCCTCGAAACCCTCACGAAGGAGAAGTATCTGCCTGACCCGCTGTGGAAGTGCCCCAACAGCGGCACCTACTCGCTCGACCCGACGGGACGGGCCTATTGCTCCGTCCACAACTGCCTCCGCTACTGCACCCCGGTGGACAGCGTGGCCCTGGACAAGGTGTCCAACGCCGAGGCAGAGGACTACAGGCGGTTCGTCCAGAACTACAACGAGTACTGGCGGCAGTACTTCGACCCCATCGGCATTCGCTTCAAGGTCGGCAACCGCATCGAGGTCGAGACTTGCATCCTGCCCCTCATCGAGAACAGCATCTACAACCAGGTGCGCGACCTCATCGGAGGCAAGCCGGTCGCCCTGAATGCCCGCGTGCTGACCGACCACACGATCCTCTCGGTCGCTGCCAAGCTCGATCTCAACCGGCCGGAGTACCGCGAAATGGCCGAGGGGATTCAGAGCCTCCTGCCCCCCGGCATCCTGCCCGTGACCAAGGCCGTGGGATCGAGCCTGTCGCTCAGCCTCTACGACAGCGACGTGCTCTTCACCGGGGACGACCGCAGCCTGGCCACAGTGGGCGACGGCATGCCCCTCGGGGCGCGACTCTTCCTGGTCACGTGCATCTCCGCCATCCAGCTCCCCATCTACGGCATCATCGAGCTCCAGGACGAGAAGCTCGCCCAGACGATCATCCGCGAGCTGATCAAGGCAGCCGAGGCCGCCGCAAGCATGCAAGGGGAAGGTTGGGGCGAAGTCCCGGGCAGGATTGACCACTATGCCGCCGGGAAGCACGGCGACCACGAAATCAATGTCTTCGCTGCATCCGCCGTGATCAAGTTCCGCTTCTACTACGCGATTGCCTCCAAGCGCCTCATCATCGCCACGAAGCGCTACGTCCTCGAGGACGTCCTCGATGCGCTCGACAAGGCCAAGGCCGCAGGCGACGACGCGGCCGCAAACGTCCAACTTGACATCCTGCCCCGCGCCTACGACAAGCTCCTCCCAGTTACCACCATCGGCTGGATGGAGCGCATGCGCGAGGCCTGCCACAAGAACCTCGTCCCCATCCGTGCCCTCGTCGAGTGCCAGGGCGCCACCGAGGAGACCCTTGAGGCCGTCAGCCGCCGAGTCGAAGGCGTCGTACCACGCTGCCCGTGCCAGGGCGCCTACAGGCACGACCCCGCTCGCGGGACCGTTTACTGCACCATCCACGGCGACCCGGCCCACCCCCAGCAGCCCCTCCGGCCCAGCGGCAAAGAGGAACTGATGCTCTTCCTGAGCCGCCTCCGCGACGTCTCGGTCTCCTTCCGCTTTACCGACGAGGGCATCATGACCAAAGTCACTCTCGACCTGGACCCTGCAAAGCCGTGATCGCCGCCAAAGGAGGGACGTCGGAAACCGGACCTGTAAGGAGAACGTGTCATGCGTGAAGCAGATCGCACTTGGGCGGGCTTGCGTTGGCCTCTGGCTGCCATCGGGCTGGCCCTTGCCGCTGTGGGCAACGCAGCCGAGAAGGTCCAGGAGGAGCGGCTGGGCGCTCTGCCCCAGCACATCGTCTCCTATGCATTCAGCAGGGCTGTGGTCAGTCTCGCGTACGTGGCGAGCAAGGGCTCGAAGTTCGTAGTGGTTGTTGACGGCAAGCCCGGACCGCAATACGACATGATCATGCCGGGGCTCTTGTTCAGCCCTGACGGGAAGCGGTTGGCCTACGCCGCCATCAAAGGCGGCCAGCAGGTCGTCGTCCTCGACGGCAAGCCCGGACCACCATGCGACATCGCTTCGCCTATGATGTTCAGCCCGGACGGCAAGCGCTTCGCCTACGCTGCCCACAGAGGCTTCGACCATTTCCGCCTCGTCCTCGACGGCCAGCCGGGACTGGAGTACGGCCAATTCGGTGGTGCCTGGTTCGGCCCGGACGGCAAGCGCGTTGCCTACACCGCTCGGAAAGGTGCCAAATGGCTCGTCGTCCTGGAAGAACAGCCCGGGCCGGAATACGGCGGGATCGTTGAGGGCTCGCCGGTCTTCAGCCCGGACGGCAAGCGCCTGGCCTACGGTGCTGAGAAGGGCGACAAGCGGCTCGTCGTGGTGGACGGCCAGCCCGGGCCGGAATACGACGGGATCGAGAAAGGTCACCCTGTCTTCAGCGCGAACGGGGCGCGCGTGGCCTATGTCGCCAAGAAGGGTGACAAGTGGCTCCTCGTCCTCGACGGCCGGCCTGGGCCGGAATACGACCATATCATCGAAGGCGGGCCGAAGTTTCATCCAGACGGCGTGGTGGAGTACCTGGCGGTTCGGGACGGGGTGCTCTACCGGGTGAAGCACCTGCCCTGATCGCCCTTCCGCCGGCCGGGGGACGGGGCTGCGCCGGGCAAGGCGCCTCGCGTATCCTTGGGCGGGAAAGGAGGTGTCCGATGCGAGCGATGAAGTGGATCGGCTTGATTGGCTTCGTCCTCTGCACAAGCTGTGCCGGGCTCATCAGAGGCCCGGTGGACTTCGCGGTGGACAGGTGGAACGACTTCCTCGACTGCTTCACCGTGCAGGTTGGGTGGGGGGGCCCCCTCCCCGCCGTCGAGCTGCACGCCACCCATTGGGTGACAACCGGTGCCGGCTTCGCAGTCGGCGAGAAATGGGGCATTGCGGGCAGGAAGGCGGTCAGAAGGAGCTACGAGCAGTTCGGGTACGGGATACCGGGCGGTCCTCACCGTCTCGGCTGGACATCGCGTAAGGACTTCGAGAGAGACGGCGCCCTGAAGTGGCTCTACACGTACATTTCGTGCTGCAACGAAGGGCCGCCTGGAACGCTCTTCGGACCTCGAACGGGGGTGAGGGTGACCAAGAGCATCGTCCTGTTCGACGTCACCTCTATCCCCAAGTTCGCCTACCATTATGATAGTCTTGGTGCTAACTGGGGGTTCGGCGCCTCCGGCCGCGGGGGTGGGGGCGGGACCGTCTGGGAGGAGAGAAAAGCCATCGAGGCGCTTGACGTGCATGTGGACGTGACAGCGGCCTTGCTCGTGGGGCCGAGCGTGCGGCTCGGCTTCAGCCCGGGCCAGTTCGCCGACTTCGTCCTCGGCTTCTTCGGCCTCGACATCGCCGGGGACGATGAGAGCGCCAAGGCCGCTGAACCAGCGAAAGGAGGCAAGCAATGAGGATTCCGCAAAAGGGAATGGCTTCTGATGCGGTCTTCGAGACCCTGGGGGCATATCGTGCCAACGACGCGAAGTGGCGCTCGGGACGGGTCTGGGCCTACGTCTACGACCCCGGCCGCGAGGCCGAAGAGGTCTGCAAGCGGGCCTATACCATGTTCTTGAGCGAGAACGCGCTCGACCCCACGGTGTATCCGAGCCTGCTGCGGCTGGAGAACGAGGTGGTGGCGATGGGCGCCGCTCACCTGGGCGGCGACGGCCAGGTGGTCGGCAACTTCACCAGCGGCGGCACCGAGAGCATCCTGCTGGCCGTCAAGGCCGCCCGCGACTACTTCC
>VGYV01000497.1 GCA_016872855.1 Planctomycetota bacterium | reverse complement strand
ACGCCAACAGTCAACCGCGGCGTCTCGTTCTCCCCCGACGGCCGGTGGATCGCGGCAAGCGGCTGGCAAGGATGGCTCCACTTCTGGGATGCGGCCACATACGAGCGGCTTGAGAGCTTGAGAGGACACCAGGCCGACATCTTCAAGCACGCCTTCTCGCCCGACAGCAAGCGCCTGGCCTCGGCCGGCTTCGACAGCCTGGCCAAGGTCTGGGAACTCGTGCCCGGAGGCCCGGCCGAAGAGAAGCCTCTAGTGGGGGCCGGCGAATGGACCCCGCTCTTCGACGGCAAGACGCTCGACGGCTGGTCGGTGGCGAAGAAGCTCACGCATCCCTTCGTTGGCGACGGCACGGGTGGGGAGGTGTACGTGAAGGACGGACAGCTCGTCCTCGAACCCGGGCGACCAATGACCGGGTTCGCGTGGACGCGGGCCTTTCCCGAAACCGACTATGAGATCGAGCTGGAGGCCACGCGGCTGGAAGGTCACTGTGATTTCGCGTCCCTCACGTTCCCAGCCGGGCAGGAGCACTGCACGCTTCACGGCGCCTATGACGGCCAGTTCGTGGGATTGTCCCGGGTGGATGGACTGGAATGCCGCAACAACGAGACCCGTAGAGCCTTCCGTTATGAGAACGGCCGCTGGTACCGCATCCGTTTGCAGGTGACGGCAGCTAGGGTCCGGGCCTGGATTGATGAGACGCCAGTCGTTGACTTCGCTAGGGCGGGCCACGTTCTGACCCCCCACTTGCCAGAGCTCCGGCCCTTCGGGGTGTGGAACTGGGAGGGGAAGTCGGCGGTCCGAAGCATCCGCGTGCGCCGGCTGAAGCCCGAGGGCGCTGAGGCCCCCCAGGGGCGCGCCGAATGTCGGCTTCTGGTTACGCTCAAGGGCCATTCCACCTGGGTGGTCTGTGCCGCGTTCTCTCCAGACGGCAAGCGGGTGGCCTCGGGCGCCGGAGATAGGACGGTCAAGCTGTGGGACGTCGCAACGGGGCAGTGCCTGAAGACCTTCCGTGGCCATCTGGAGCGGGTGGAATCCGTCGCGTTTTCCCCCGATGGCCAACGGCTCTTCTCCTCAAGCTTCGACAAGACGGTTCGTATCTGGGACGTGGACAAGGGCGAGTGCATCAGGACCCTCGTGGGCCATACAGATACAGTGAGCGGCATGGCCCTGTCCCCCGACGGCAAGCGCGTCGCATCCGGCTCCGCGGACGAGCGGATCAGGATCTGGGACACCGCTACGGGGGAATGCTTGAGGATACTCACAGACCCAACTGGCCCAATGCACGTGCGAACCATCGCCTTCTCCCGGGATGGCAGCCGCATCGTGTCCGGAGGCCACGACGGGCATTTGAGGTTCTGGGACGTGGAGACGGGCCGTTGCCTGAGGAAGTGGCCGGCAGCTTCCGGCAAGCTCTGTGCCGTGGTGATCTGCCCCGATGGCGAACGAATCGTCTCGGTCGGGGATGATCTGGCCGTCAAGGTCTGGAGCCTGGCAACTGGCGCAAGCCTCAAGGTCATCGAAACCGCGGGGCAGAACCGTGGCCTCGCCGTCTCGCCGGACGGCAAGTGGATTGCAACGGGCACCGACTACACCGGCATCCTCCGGTTCTGGGACGCCGCGACCTTCGAGCCCGTCTGCACCGTCAAGGGGCATCAGTCCGCCGCTTTCAAGCTCGACTTCTCCCCGGACAGCAAGCGGCTCGCCTCCGCCAGCTTCGATGGCACGGTCAAGGTCTGGGCAATCGCGCCGGGCGAAGGCGTGCCAGCCGATGCGCCCGCGGCAGCTCCCCACAAGCCGCTAGCCCTCCCGCCGGGGGGCCAATGGCTCTCGCTCTTCGACGGCAAAACCCTCGACGGCTGGCGGGTCGTGCCCGCGGCCGGCGGCGGCAGAGCAGGAAGCGTAGAGGTGCGGGACGGGCAGATCGTCCTCGGCGCAGGCACGCCACAGACCGCCATCGCCTGGGCGGGCGGCTTCCCGACGACCGACTACGAGGTCCGCGTTGAGGCTACGCGCATCCTCGGCCGGAGCGACTTCTGCTCCATCGTCTTCCCTCTTGGAGCGGCGCATTGCACTTGGGTCATCGGCGGCTACGGCGGCGAGACCACGGGGATCACGCTCTTTGACAACTCCCAAGCCAACTGGAACGAGACCACTCAGACGCTCGCCTTCCAACAGGGGCGCCAGTACCAGGTCCGCCTCCGCGTCACCAAGGCCAGGCTCCAGGGGTGGGTTGACGACGAGCAAGTGCTCGACAGCATGACGGCGGGCCATACGTTCGCCCTGCTGGGCTTCGCCCAGCAGGGCGCGCCCTTTGGCGTATTCGCCTCGAACACCACCGCAGGCCTGCGGAGCATCTCCGTCCGAGCAGTCACGCCCGGGCCTGACGACGGCCCCCGGCCCGATGAGCCGCCGGCCGGCGCGAAGCCCGTCGAGACCGCCACGGTCGCCGTCGCCGCGCGCGTCAACTGGTTCGACACGGGGCTCTACCTGAGCCAGGGCAAGGCATACGAGCTTTCGGCTTCGGGGCGGTGGGGCACCTGCCCCTGGCTGCCCACCTATAGCGCCGAAGGGATACCGGGACGGCCCGACCCGCGTAGTCCGCTCGTAGGCACCGATGTGCTGTTCGCCCTCGTCGGCCGCGTGGGCGCGCTCGGGAGGCCCTTCCACGTGGGGGAAAGGCTCGGCCTGACCCCTGAGACGACCGGCCGCCTCTACCTGCGGATGAACGACGTCGTCACCTGGGACAACTGGGGCAGCCTGCGCGTCACAGTCGCCGGGCCGCTCCTGGCCGACGCGGACGGACCGCTCCTCGCCCGCTTCACCAATGAGGTCCGCAAGCTCAGCCCGGAGGCGAAGAGCGACTGGACCGACAGCGGCGTCGCCGTGCAGCCTGGGGATGAGCTGCTCATCGCCGCCGCCGGCACATGGCAGGCTGGACCGCTGAGGCCACCAGCAGATGCTGACGGCTACCAGGAGATGCTGGCGTTCCTTCGCCGCGGCGCACTCGTGGGCAAGATCGGCGAGCAGGGGCGGCCATTCCACGTCGGCCAGCTCCTGCTCCTCGATGCCACCAAGGCGGGCAAGCTCTACCTTGCGATGAACGACGACGCGCGCGACGACAACCAGGGCAGCCTCATCGTGACCATTTCCGCTCCTGCCACCAGGCCCAGGCTGCCGGACGGGAAAGCCGGTGTGCCGACACCTCTTGCCCCGAAAAAGCCAGAGGGCAAAGCTGAAGAGCCCCCGCCGCCTCCTCCCCCGAAGACGCCAGAGGAGGTGCTCCATGCCGCTCTGAAGGGCAAGAACCCGGACTACACGGGGCAGGGCAAGTGGAAGGCGGTCGGTGCCAACCTCGAGGACATGGTGCTGAAGGGCTGCAACGTGGCTGACCTTTCTCCGCTCAAGGGCATGAAGATCACCGGGCAGCTCGACTGCGCCCAGAACCGCATCCGCGACCTCGGCCCGCTCGCCGGCATGCCCCTGAGCCACCTGGTCTGCTCCCAGAACCAGATCGCCGACCTCTCGCCCCTCAAGGGGATGGGCCTGCTCGTGCTCTCCTGCGCGGCAAACCAGGTCGCCGACCTCGCACCCCTCGATGGGATGAAGCTCCAGTGGCTCGACTGCGCCGGGAACCGCGTGAGGGACATTGCCCCGCTGAAGGGCATGCCGCTCGAACGCCTCGACTGCGGCGGCAACCAGCTCGCCGACCTCAGCCCCATCCTCGCGCTGAAGGAGCTGCGCCATCTCGACTGTAGCCGCAACCCGATTGCGGCCCTCCCGCCGCTCAAGGGCACGAGCCTGGTGTTCCTCGAATGCTCCGGCACGCGGGTGACGGACCTCTCGCCCCTGGCGGGAAGCCAGTTGAAGGCCCTGGGGATCAGCGGCCTGGAGGTCGCCGACCTCTCAGTGCTGCGGGACATCCCCTTGATCAGGCTGGCCTTCTCGCCGGGCAAGGTGAAGGGGGACCCTTCGACTTCGCTCAGGGCAGGCCTGGCCGTCCTCCGCCAGCACAGGACCCTTCGCTTCCTGGGCCTCGACTGCGCGTGGCAAGAGGCCCAGACCCCCGTTCAGGAGTTCTGGGAGCAGTGGGACGCGAAGCACGGGAAGAACTGAACCCTTCCCCTTGATTCAGGAGGAATCCGATGGCTGCGTGTGGCTGGACAAGGCAATGGGCGTTGGCGCTATTCGTCCTCTCTGCGGCGCTGTTCGGCGGCTGTGGGAAGGAGGAGAAGACGGCCAGCAAGGACAAGCAGGCGCCAGACAAGGCCCAGGTACGACCCGGGCAGCAGGAATCAGGGGTCGCAAAGGTGGAACGGGCGCCGGAGAAGAAGGAGGAAGCGCCGCAGAAGGCACAGGAATTGAAGGGGTTGCAGAGCCTTGACCTCAGAGGGAGGCAGGTTGGGGACACCGGCCTTGCTGACGTGAAGCAGTTGAGGGGGTTGCGGGACCTCGACCTTGGATTCACGGACGTGACGGATGCCGGCCTTGCCCACCTGGAGGGATTGGGGGGGTTGCAGAGGCTTGACCTCAGTCAGACGCGGGTGACGGGCGCCGGCTTGGTTCACTTGAGAGAGCTGAGAGGGTTGCGGGAGCTTAGCCTCTTCAACGTTAAGGTCACGGACGCCGGCCTGGCTCACCTGAGCGAGTTGAAGGGGCTGGAGAGCCTTAACCTCAGGGGGACGCAGGTCGGAGACGCCGGCCTCGCTCACCTGAAGGGGTTGAGGAAGCTGCGGGAACTCAACCTCGGCTTCACGGCTGTGGCCGATGCCGGCCTCGCTCACCTGAAGAACTTGAATGAGCTGCAATCGCTCAACCTTTGGCAGACTAAGGTGACTGACGCCGGCCTCGCTCACCTGAAGGAGTTGAAGGGGCTACGGACACTCACCCTTGGTCGGACTAGGGTGACTGACGCGGGCCTAGCTCACCTGGAGGAGTTGAAGGGGTTGCAGTCGCTAAACCTTGATTGGCAGCCGGTGACTGATGCCGGCGTTGTTCACCTGAAGGAGTTGAAGGGGTTGCAGGAGCTCCACCTTAGCATGACGCAGGTGACTGACGCCGGCCTGGCTCATCTGGGGGAGTTGAGGCTGTTGCAGACTCTTCACCTTAACTGCACGAGGGTCACTGACGCCGGGCTGTTCCACCTCAAAGAGTTGAAGGAACTGCGGAAGCTTGTCCTTACGGGCACGAAGGTGACGGACGCCGGCTTGGCTCACCTGAAGCACTTGGCGGCGTTGGAGGCGCTCGAGCTTTGGGGCACGAAGGTGACGGATGCCGGCCTTGCCCACCTGAAGGAGTTGGAGGGGTTGCGGTCGCTGCTCCTTACCAAGACACAGGTGACTGACGCCGGCCTTGCTCACCTGAAGGAATTGAAGGGATTGCACACGCTCTACCTCGACGAAACGCAGGTGACGGACGCCGGCCTGGGTCACCTCAAGGAGTTGAGGGAACTGCGGGGCCTTGCGCTTCGCAAGACCTTGGTGACTGACGCCGGCATCGCCGAGTTGAAGAAGTCGCTGCCCAACGTCACCGTATGGCGATGACGACATGGGCGAGGCGGCGCGACGCAAGGACGCGTTGGCCATGGGAGGAAGATGGGACCTGACCAGGAGCCTTCTGTCAGGAGGAATCCAATGGCTGCGTGCGATAGGGCAAGGCAATGGGCGTTGGCACTGTGCGTCCTTTCGGCGGCGGTGGTGACAGGCGGCGAGGAAAAGGCCGTCCCACCGGAGAGGGAGCCGGCCCGCCAGTTCAACTCCAAGCTGCGGTTCAGCGTGTGGGCTCAGGTTGAGGAGGACGGGCCTACCAAGAGCCTCGGCGACACGCCGAGCGAACAGCCGCTCGCTATACCTTCCTGCCGCAGGTGGTGGGTGCGGCCGTTGGGGGATCGGCCCGACTTGGCGGCGGTCGCCAAGGAACTGGACGCGCAGGAGATCCCAGGGCTGAAACTCTCCGCTCCTGCATCGGATGGCGATCTGGTGCACGTGAAGGAGTTGAAGGCCTTGCGGTGGCTCGATCTCTTTGGCACGAGGGTGACGGACGCCGGCTTGGCCCACCTGACGGACTTGACGGGGTTGGAGTCACTCAACCTCACCTCCACGCAGGTCACTGACGCTGGGCTGACTTACCTGAAGGAGTTCAAGGGGCTGCGAGAGCTCCGCCTTATGGTCACGAAGGTGACGGACGCCGGCCTAGCCCCAACTCAAGCGTGATTTTTTCAGAACCCTGAGCAGAATGGCTCGAAATGCCCGATCCCTGTGGGTAGAATGTGTTTGACAGAAGACACGTCCTCCCGCAGGAAAGGGCATTTCGAGTGAACAGCA
>VGYV01000496.1 GCA_016872855.1 Planctomycetota bacterium | reverse complement strand
TGCTGTTCACTCGAAATGCCCTTTCCTGCGGGAGGACGTGTCTTCTGTCAAACACATTCTACCCACAGGGATCGGGCATTTCGAGCCATTCTGCTCAGGGTTCTGAAAAAATCACGCTTGAGTTGGGACTAGACAGCTTGCAGCGATTCGGCGTCACGCCGGTGGGGAGCCTCAAGACCGCCTAAAGGCGGGACTCCGAACGAGAACGCTCTCTGTTTGGAGTCCCGCCTTCAGGCGGCGAGCTGGCCCGAAGACGCCGAATCGCTGAAAGCTATCTAGGACACGAGTTTCCTGATGCCCTCGAAGCCGGCGGTGTAGACGCCCTCGATGATCTTCACCACGTCGGCCTCGGACGCGCCCTTGGGCGTGAAGCGGCAGGACCACTCGAGTTCGCAGCGGCCCTTGCCCGCCTCGCGCACCCGCATCGTCGCGGAGTAGCCCTCCATCGGCAGCGGCGCCGACACGATCGAGTAGGTGAGGCTGCGGGCCTTGTCGTCGAAGGCGTCGAGCTGCTCGACGACCTCTGCGCCGCCGAACCCGAGGATGCGCCGCGCGCCCACGCCGCTGCCTTCGAGCCGTGAGCTCTCCACGGCCGCAATGAACTTGTCCGGCCGCCCGAAGTCGCGGACGATCCCCCACACCGCGTCGGCGGATGCCTCGAACTGTGCCTTCATGGCCATCGTCGCCATCCTGCATCTCCTTCCTGTGGTTTGGCCGGCCCGGTCTTGCATTATACCCTTGGCCTTGCCGCGCGCCAGCCGGCTTTGAGCTTCGCGCTCAACTCCTCGACCGTGGCCTTGTGCTCAGGGCGGCCGGCGAGGTTCACGTTCTCGCCGGGATCGGCCTGATGGTCGTATAGCTCGCGGGCGGTGGCCTCGCCCGTCTTGCGCTCCTGCCACTCGGTGTAGCGCCAGCGGTCGGTGCGCATGGTGTAGCCCATGATCTTGCCGCGAGGGTACTGGCTGAAAACGGCCGTCTTCCACGGGCGTTCGGGATTCTCGGTGAGGGGCATCATGCTCGCGCCCTCCAGGTGGCCCGGCAGGGGCAGCCCCGCCGCCTCGCAGAGCGTGGGATAGATGTCCACGAACTCCACGAGCGCCCGCGACTTCTTCCCCGCGTTCTTCTGGCCGGGCACGCTGAGGAGCAGGGGGGCGTGGGTGTCGAGCTCGAAGTTCGTGTGCTTGCACTAGGCGGAGTACTCGCCGAGCTTCCAGCCGTGGTCGCCCCAGAGGACGACGGCCGTGCTGTCGGCTAGGCCGAGGCGACCCAGCTCGTCGAGCACGCGGCCAACCTGGGCGTCGGTGTAGCTCACGCAGGCGTAGTAGCCGTGGATCAGCTCGCGGGCCTGGGCGTCGGACAGGTTGCCCTTGGCGGGGATGCCCGCGTAGGCGCGGAGCTCGCCCCAGTTGCTCCCCGCGATGGGCGGCATGTCCTTCGGCCAGTCGCGGTTGGCCGGCAGCTTGATCTCCTCGCGGCGGTATAGGTCCCAGTACTTCCTTGGGCAGTTGAAGGGCAGGTGGGGCTTGAGGAAGCCGACGGCGAGGAAGAAGGGCTTGCCTTTCAGACGACGGAGTTCCTCGATGGCCTTGTCGGCGGTCGCGCCGTCGGGGTAGCCGTTGTCCGGCACGTCGGCGGCCTCGAAGGCGGGGCCGATGCCCTTACGCTCGGGGTTGGTCTTGTCGCGCTCCTGCACGGCCTTGATGGATGCCTCGGCGCGGTAGCCGCGGCCCAGCCACTCGCCCTTGGGGTGCCAGGCGGGCACGCTCCAGCCGATGCCGTTGTCGTCGGTGCCGTGGTGGTAGATTTTGCCGAGCGACACGGTCTCGTAGCCGTGGCTCTTGAAGTGCTGGGGCATCGAGAGGACGTTGGGCATGGCCTTGCGGAGCGGGGTCTCGAGGTCATAGATGCGCGTGGTGTCGGGGCGTGTGCCGGTGAGGAGGCTGGCGCGGGACGGGGCGCAGACGGCCTGCTGGCAGTAGGCCCGCTCGAAGAGCAGGCCGCGGGCGGCCAGCTTGTCGAGGTTCGGCGAGAGAATCTGCGGATGGCCGTAGCAGGCCAGCTCGGGCCGAAGGTCGTCCACGGCGATGAAGAGCACGTTCCGCTTCGGGCGGCCGGCCTCGGCGCCCGCGGCAAGGCGCGCAAGCGGCGCGGCGGCCATGAGGCGAAGGAAGTCGCGGCGGTCCATTCCGGTCGTCCTTTCGCAATAGACAATCCCCTCGCCCCTACGCTCCGCCTAGGGGCGCCATCGGGGACGCTCCGCGTCCATTCATCGCCGCAGAGCGGCGGAAGAGCCGTCCCCACGCAGAGCGTAGGGACGAGAAGACACGGTCACTTTTCAAGCAAGCGTGCGATGGTGGCCCGGTGCTCGAGGAGCACGGCCGGGTCGTCGGTGTAGACCACGTTGCTCTCGGCGAGCGGGGCCTCGACCTGAAGCAGCTTCTCGGCCTCAGCGCGGTCGGCGGCGGACAGGCTCGGCAGCTTGTCGCGGAGGAGCCACAGATACTCGTAGTCCTCGAAGCCATCGCGCAGGTTCTCGAAGCGCACCGACGACAGCGGCTTGTGGTCGGGGCCAGGATAGCACAAGTAACCGTCGCCCGCGAACTTAGCCAGCTTCCAGGGGGTGTCGGGCCACTTCCGGCCATCCGAGCCCTTGACGTTCTCATCGCCCCAGGAGATGGTGCTCCAGTATTCGAAGCCGCTGATGCCGTGCATCCAGGCGAGCCAACCGAGGATTCGCGCGTCAATGGCCGGGTAGTCCACGAAGAGGTTGGGCCGCTCCTTGGGATAGAGGCACACGGCCCACCAGGCCTCGTCGCCCGCCGCCATGCGCTCGGCGACGCCCGACGGGTGGTGCTGGGCGACGTAGACGTCCCACGTGTCGGCGAAGCCGGCGAGGGCGCGCACCCCCTCGGGCTCGTTCAGGCACTGGATGACCCGCAGGCTCGGGTCAATGGCCTTCACCATCCGGTAGTTCTGCTTCACGACGTCCCAGTAGGCGCAAGGGGCCTCGTCGAAGTTGTAGACGTAGGCCAGCTTCTCCCAGCCCTTCTCGCGCAGGAAGCGGGCGTAGTGGGTCACGAAATCGCGGAAGTCGGCCTTCCACTGGTCGCTGTAGCTCGGCCAGCCGGTCCGCTTCAGGTTGGGGATGACGGCCATCAGGAAGCAGTTCATCCCGCGGTCGAAGCCGAAGCGGAGCAGCTCTTCGGCCTGGGAGAAGTCATAGCCGCTCTCGGTCTTCCGCACGGGCCACTGGGGCTTGGCCCACGAGAAGCCGCAGCCGAGCGTGCCGCCCGGCCCCAGGCGGTTGCGGAGCGACAGTTCGGCGAAACGCTTGAACAGGTCGAGGGCGCCGGGCGAGTCCATGTTTTCGAGGCCGTAGAAGCGAAGGAGCGGCCCGGGGTCCATCCAGCACAGGGTCTTGAGGTGGCCAGTCCGGGGCAGCGTGAAGTTCCACACCCGCACCGAGAGGTCCACCCGCCACGGCTTGGCGTTGGCGGGCGTCAGGGTCACGGTGCCCTTGTAGAGGCCGGGCGGGGTATCGAGCGCGGTCTGGATGTTGAGCCAGACGGGCTGCACCTCGCCTTTCGCCACGGAGAAGGGCTTCGCCGGCAGGAGGGGGTCGGGCCAGAAGCCCACCTTGTCGGCCCAGTAGGGCCGCTCGCCCTTCGTCTCGACATAGCCAACCAGGTTCCACGTGACGCCGTCGGCCGGGAAGGTGGCGCTCGCGGAGCGCAGCGGCGACACAGTGATCGCGACGTCGCGCAACTCCTGCGACGGCGCGGCGACGACGAGCTGAATCCCCTCGATCTCGTTGCGGGCAAGGGCGATCTCTGCCTGCATCACGGCCGACCCGGCGAACGGCTCGTCGCGGAACACCTTCGTGATGGTCGCTGCGACGCCCACCGCCCAAGGCGCGTCAGCAGGGAGACCCGAAGGCAAGCCGCGAGCGGCGAGCGGCGAGCTTCGAGCTTCAGAGACAGGAGTCTTTGGCTGCGGCTCGCGGCTCGTGGCTCGCGGCTCGTGGCTGACGGCTTGCGGCTCGCGGCTCGGCGCGGTGAGCCGGTCCGTGACGTAGACCGCCGTCACGCACAGCGCCAGCACGCACAGGCACATGATGAGCGCTTGAGGAGCCTTCATCCCGCCTCCCTACGGCGCCAGCTTCACCGCGGCGACGTCGTCAATCGCCACGTCGCCCTGGGTCTTGTTGTAGAAGAAGATCGCGATATGGTAGTCGGGCGCGGACGATGGCGGGCAGGTGACGACCTTGGTGAACTCCTGCCAGTCGTAGGTGCCGGGCTTGATGTCCATCGAGGCCCATCCGTCGCCGGGCGTGCCCTCGAGGTTGAGGAAGAGCCGCCCGCCGGCCGCCTTGTCGGCCTTGGCCCAGAACGTGATTTTCAGCTTGTCGCCGGGCTTGACGCCTTCGAGCGTTTGCGAGATGCCGCCGCGCCCGGGCGTCACGCAGCTCATCCGGGCGCTGTACTTGCCCGTGCGGCCTGGGGCGCTCTCGAGCGTGTAGTTGCCTTTCTCCCATCGGCCCCAGTAGCCCCAGTCCTCGAAGAGCGAGGCCCCCTCGCCGCCGAGGGTCTCGAAGCCGCCGTTGCGCACGAGATTCCCCTCAACTCTCACCGGCACGGCCGGGGCCGCTGCCGGCGCAGGCGATGGTTGTGGAGCCGGGGCAGGGTTCGTAGTGCGGCCTTCCGGCCGTGCCTCTGAGTTTGGAGTGCGGCCTTCAGGCCGTAAGTCTCCCCCACTCGGGGACGGGCTGAAGCCCGCACTCCCAACGGCGGCCGGGCTGGGCGCCTCGCCTTGGCTGCGGTTCAGGATCATGTGGGTGATGATGATTGCCGTGGCGCACACGCACAGCGTGGAGAAGCACAACGCCACGGCGCCCCACTGGGTCGTTCCCGCCCTCTTGTCCCGTTCTCTCAACATACTCGTCTCCGTTTCCTCAAGCGGCTCCTCAGTCTCAAGGCTCGCAGCGGCCCTTCCACACCCCGCCGCCGAAAGTGGTGACATACATCACGCTCTTGTCCTCGGGGTCGAAGGCCACATTCTGGCAGGCGCGGAACGGGATGGCATCGAAGCGCCGCCACGTCTTCCCAGCGTCCTGGCTCAGCCACAGGCCGTGGGCGACGGTCCCCGCGTAGACCCAATCGGGCTTGTCGGGATGGAGGTTGACGTAGAAGCAATGGACGTAGCCCGGCGGGGCGCTCCTGGCGAAGTCGGCGTCGCCGATGACCCGCGCCCAGCTCTTCCCGCCGTCGGTCGTCTTGTAGACGCCGCCCTGGGGACCGCCGGGCACGGTGCCAGCGGTGAGGCAGATGGTGTTGGGATCGTCGGGGTGGAGGGCGAAGCCGCCGGGCCACTTGAGGCCGAGGGACTTCGTGAGGTCGGTCCAGCTCTCGCCGCCGTCGCTGGACTTCCAGAGCCCGCCGGGCACGGGGAACTCGCGGGCGCCCACGCGATGGGCGGTGATCGAGCAGAAGACGTCGCCCGTCTTGGGATGCGCCTTGACCATGTAGGCGTGGAGGTTCCCTGGGTTGCCGAGGCCCTCGGACTTCTTCACCCAGGTCTGGCCGGAGTCGGTGGACTTGTAGACGCCGCCCTCATAGAAGGTCGCGTAGAAGGTGAGCGGCGCCTTGGCGGTCTTGGGGTCGAGGCACAGGTAGGTGCAGGGGAGCTTCGGCTGGCCGCTGCCGAGGACGCGCCAGGACTGGGCATGGTCGTCGCTCACGCACACGCCGCCCGCGTGGTTGGGCCGGTTGCCATCGGTGTGGGTCCAGTGCGGGATGTCGTGGCGGTTGCTCGTCGCGGCGTAGAGCTTGCCCTTGACGGCCGGGTCGAAGACGACCTTGTAGAAGGTGTTGGACCAGGGGCAGCCCTTGGCGGCCCAGCTCCAGGTCTTGTCGGCGTCGAGCGAGCGGGCGAAGCCGATGTCGGTGTAGGCGATGTAGCGGCGATTCCGCTCGAAGGGATCGAACAGGTACTCCCAGCAACTCGTCACCTCCAGGCCGTTGGAGGCGAAGCGTGGCCGCCCGTCGTCGGGCTGCTTCCCTGCGGGCGTGTTCATCGCCTGCTGCCAGGAATCGCCCCCGTCACGCGTGATGTAGATGTCGCCCTGGGTCGTGACCATCGCCACCTTGGGGTCGTCGGGCTTGATGCCAAAGCCGAGCGGCGTGATGTAGTAGCCCCAGTGAATCTCCGTCTGGACCCACGAGCGCTCGACGTTCGCCTTCGGCCCCGTCATGCGGAAGCAGTTCTCCCACGTCTTCCCACCGTCGCGCGTACGCCACACCCCGTGCTCGCCCCGCCGCCCTTCCTGGACGG
>VGYV01000495.1 GCA_016872855.1 Planctomycetota bacterium | reverse complement strand
GAGGAGCCGCAACGCAGCAGCCGCCCCGCTGCCGCCGCAACCCGAAGGGACGCCGCGACTTCTGGCCGCAGGCTGTGTCGTTCGTCGTCAGTCCTGAGCGAAGCGAAGGATGCTCTCCGTTGCATCGGCGCCACTCGCCGGCGAGTGGCGCCGCCTCACTCCTTGCCTGCGGCCAGAATCGCTGGCGTCGCAGCCCGCATGGGTTCTGAGATAGTTTCTAAGCGGCGGTGGGCAGCCGGCGTCCAACTGCGCCAAACAGGCCACGAGACTGCGACGAGAGGCGTCAGGGAACCAGTTCCACCCGAGTGGGCTTCTCGACCGCAACGGAGCGGGTGCGAGGCGTGCCGTCGGGGCCGTGCCATTCGAGCCGGACCTCGCCGGGCTCGGGGCACCCGATGAAGGCCGGGGCGCCCGCGGCGACGATGTGCGTGCCGATGCGACGCCCGCCCCGCGTCACGCCGATGGTTGCGGGGCCTGCCGCGCGTGGCGGCAAGGCAACCGTGAGGGCCGGGGCCTCCTCCCGCTCCGCCTGGCCGAAGAGCACCCACACATTGCCGTCCGGACCCACGGCCAAAAGGTCCTGCACGGTGTCGCCGTTCAGGTCCATGACCGTGCCGGCCGCCTGGCCACGCTGGAGGGCGCCCGCGGCCTTGAGCTTCTCGTGGGCGGGGGCCTCGAGGGGATTCACCGGCTCGCCGACGGTATCGGCGACGGCTGAGAGCGCCAGCTCGCGGGCGAGGCCGAAGCAAGCGAAGCCGCGGCTGAAGAAGACCATCGGGCTTCGGTCCGCATAGAAGAGCGCCACGCTCTGGCGGCCATCGCCATTGATGTCGCAGGGCGCCCCGCCGATGATGCGGGGCTGGTTCGCGTTGCCGTGGTAGGCAAGCTCGCCCGTCGCGCCCGTGCGGTTCTCCCACGCCCCCCTTTCGTCGCGGCTGAGCAGTGCCAGGCCGTCGCCGCCCACCACGATGTCGAGGCGGCCATCGGCGTCGTAGTCGCCGCACACAGCGACGCAGGGGCTCTTCACCAGGCGGAGCTGTGTCCTGGCCGCCGCCTTGAACCGGCCCGGCCCCTCTCCCGCGTGGAAGAGGACGGCGTCCGCACACACCTGCACGATGTCGCAGCGCCCATCGCCATCGCCGTCGGCTGCCACACACGGCCCTCCACTCGCGGCCCCGCCCGCGGCAAGGGCGCGAGGAACGAACCGGCCCTCGCCATTGGGAATCAGGAGCACCGGCCCCGCGGGCGTGCCGGCGAGGAGGCCGGCGGCCTTGGCTCCCACATCCATAGCGGCGAGGGAGCGGCACTCGGGCAGCTCGGCGACCTGACCCGGGGCGGCGAAGACGCCGCCTTCCCCCTGCGCGGACAGAAGCACCGCCTTCCCGTTCCACGAGGCGATGTCCAGCCGCCCATCGCCATTGAAGTCGCCCACGGCGGCCAGGCGGGAAGCCGTGGCGAGCTTCAGCTTCTCCGTGACGTCTTCGGGCTTCTCGCCCTTTCGCGCGGCCTGGTAGACGCGGTCGCCGGCCTCGGAGAGCACGATGGCGCACGGCCCGACGGGCGCGCCGAGGTCGGCGGCGAGGCACGCATTGGCCCGCCCCTTCAGTCTGCCCAGATGGGCGTCGCTGCCCCAGCGGACGAGCGACCGGACGGGGAAGTCGGCGGCGGCGTCGGCCAGCGCGTAGCGCGTCGCCTCGGCGAGCATGCGGGCGCTGCCGGCCCAGACCGCAAAGAGCTCCTGCTTATCACGGTCGAGCGACCACTTGCCTGGCTTGCCGTGGACGGCGAACCACTGGGTGCCGACCTGGAGGGCGCCGGCCGGCTCGTCGGCCGCCTGCCCGCCCGGCTTGCTGAGGAACAGGATGGCCGTGGCTGCCTTGGCCTCGCCGAAGGCGGCGGCTACATCGTCCTCCTCCAGTTCCGCCTCGTCGCCGATGTGCAGGCTCAGCTTCTTCTCGGCGGGGGCCTGCCCGCGGAGCGTCTCGACGACCTCGGCCTCCAGGAGCTTGCCCCGCGGCGCCGAGGCCCTGAGGAGGAGAATCTGCCCCGAGTCGCGCACCAGGTTGGCCGGGGTGAACCGCGGGTTGATCACCGACAGCGCCGCAAGGAGGAGCGCCTTGAGCAAGCCCACAGGCATGGGCGGACCTCACGGAATGCGGTTCGGGTCGGGGCTCGGCGGCTGCTCCCACGCCGCCGGGGTCCTCACGCCGGCCAGCTCCGCCGCCGCGAGATGAAGCCGGGCGACGTAGCCGGGCCAGTCATAGCCCAACTCGCACTGGCTCAGGTAGAAGGGGCTGCCCCACCCCATCCGCACCAGCAATTCCTCCAGGAGCGCCTGATACGGCTTGCGCTCCTCCTCCGGCAGCTTCAGGTAGGCCCGCACGATGGCGGTCTTCACCTCGGCGTCCTGCACGCCCTCGCGGAGCATCTGGAACCGCACGGTCGGGACGGGGCCGTCGGGGCCGGGGACCGTAAGCGACTCGATGTGGGAGAAGAACGACGAGCTCCTGGGCGCCTCGCGGGTCGCCCTGGCCTGCCAGAAGTCCAGCCCGATGCGGCCGATGCACCCCCAGTTCGCGGTCATGGTGCGGAAGACCAGCGGCGGCGAGTACTCCTGATGCTGCCAGCGATCGGTGGGAAGCTCGAGAAAGCCGTAGGGCTTGGCCACGCGCTCCTCGAATTGCGCCAGCCTCAGCGAGGCGGCCCCCCGCGGCCACTCCATCATGCCCACCTCCATCCCGCCGGTGGCGATCATCTTGCCGTCCTGGGGGGCCGGGTCGCCGCTGAAGTGCGAGAGGAAGTCCCAGCGGGCGTAGGGCGCCCACTGCTTCACGAGCTCGGCGGTCTTCTGGCCGGGGCGGATATCGCCGCCCAGCCCCAGCATGATGGTCCGCTCGGGCCAGCCGCGGCGGGTGACGAGCGCGCGAACGCCGTCCAGCAGGGGCTTCCAGAACTGCTCGCTGCCCTCCTCGCCGATCGCCGGCACGGTGGCCTCCGAGACCGCGCCTGAGCCGGGCTCGAGCACGGCCACGACCGGCGGCGAGTACTTCACGTTCTCCCGCGTCGGGATCCGGCGGCCCTCGTAGGCGTCCGCGTGTTCCTTCGCGGACGATGCGCCCCAGATATACAGGCTGATCGCGCGGGGCGGAGCGCAGTGCTTGACGTAGGCGTCCAGGTACTTCTCCAGCACCGTCAGGTCAGGTTTCAGCCCCTGCGGCGTCTTCGCCCATCGGACCATGGGCTGCCAGTTGAACCGGGTGCCGCTCTTCCCCGTGCCGCCCACGCCGGAGAGGAGGATGGGCACGTGCACGGCGTCGTTGCCCATCTGCCCCATCAGCTCGAGCGTCTTCGCCATCAGCTTCAGATGGGCCTCTGACCACATCTCGACGTTGTACTGCTTCGCCACCGTCTCGGGCGAGTGCGTCAGCCCGACGGAGGACGTGAAGTCCTTCGCGTCCGGCAGCGTCAGGCCCGTTACCAGCACCTGGACCGGGACGTTGAACTCCTTGCCGTTGGCCTCGAGCCGCAAGGCGGAGACGTACCACCCCGGCGCCTGGCCCTTCGGCGCCTGGATGACAAGCCACACGGGAACCGTCCTCGCCCCATCGGGCGGCTTCTCCATCAGGGCATCGCAGTAGTGGACGCCCGCGTGCTGGGCGGCGAAGCGAATCCGCACGGCGTTGGCAGGCAGAACGGCGCCTCCCGGCCCCTTCAGCGGCCCCAGCGAGGCGGCCACACCCCGCAGCCCGTCGGAGTCGGAGAGGGCCGCCTGCCCGCTGCCAACGCCGTTACGCGGCATGGTCATCTTGATGGGCAGAACAGGGTCGAAGGGATTGCCCTGTTGCATGCCTTTCACCGGCATCCCACGGCCCCAGTACAGGGTCCAGAACCAGCTCCTGTGGATGAGCGAGTTGGCGGCGGGAGTGTCCGTCACCTGATCAACGGCGCTCGCGCTCCACACGTGGGTGCCCCTGAGCGCGTCCGCGTAGGGGATTGCCCCCACGCCGCTGGCGCTGGTGAGCCGGACCTCTCGGAGGCCCAGGTGGCTCCAGCCGTTGCGCTCCAGCGGGCCGGCGAGGGCGGAGCGGTGCAGGGCAATCGCCAGGACGTTGCGCCCCTTGGCCAGGACGCGGGCCGGGACATCCACGGCGACGGTCCGGATGCGCTTGTCGTATCGGGAGAGCCACTTCGGGTCGGGCTGGGGCGGCCCGCCGCGCTTCGTGGCGGCGAGCACGGGCAAGGGCGTCTTGCCATCGTCGGTGGTGTATGCCTCGGTCGGGTAGTCGTCGGCAGGGGTGAGGGGCGCGATCTCGCCGGGGGGCATGTGGCCGCGGCCGACCTCTTGGCCGTTGACGTAGGCTACGGCGCCGCCCAGGCACACGATGGCCAGCTTCAGGCCGCTCGCTTTGGCGGGGTCGGCGATCCCGAAACAGGTTCGCAGGCAGAGGCGGGCCGGCCACAAGGCCCGGTCGGGGCTGGGCACCTCCACGCCCCATCCCCCGAGGAAGTCCGCCAGATCGCCCTGGTATCGCGGCCAGCAATGGTCATCGAAGTCAGGCTTGACCCAGTCGGGCGATGGCATCGGCGAGGTGCGGCACTTCGCAGAGCCCGCCTGGGCAGGGTCGAACGCTGCCGCCTTGCCGTGCCCGCTGCGGAACTTGAGTTCGCCCCCCTCCCTGACGATGGGGTCAGCCATCACGAGGAATGCCCGCCACGGCGTCTGGGCACTGACCAGTTCAGCCTCGGCGGCGGCCAGGCTCGGACCCAGGAGAGCCGACAGGCCGATGAAGAGAGCGGCGGATAGGAGCCATTCCCTCATTCGCATCCCCCTCGGAGCTGAGGGCGCTCGCGGCGCGGCGCCAGCCTCTCAGTGCTTCGCCACGGCCTTCCCCTCCCGCTTCTCGCGGACCTCGGCCCTGAAGATCTCGATGACCAGCAGGCCGGCAGCCACGCAGATGCAACTGTCGGCGATGTTGAAGGCGGGCCAGTTGATGATCTCGACGTAGAGGAAGTCGCGCACGTAGCCGAACCACACGCGGTCCACCAGATTGCCAATGGCGCCCGCGGCGACCAGGCCCAGGGCCAGGGGCAGGAGCCGCTGCCCCGGCTGCGCCTTGCGCAGCATCCAGAAGACGGCGCCCAGGGCCACAACCGTGAGAATCATGAACAGCTCGCCCTTCCCCCGCAGCACGCCGAACACCCCGCCCGTGTTCCGCTCGAGCTGGAGCGCCAGCAGCGGCGAGAGGAAGGCATGCCGCTCGCGCAGAAGCGGGTCCGCCTTCAAGTGGGGCAGGAGCCTGCTGGAGAGCTCCCGCGGATACGCCATCTCGAGGACCAGCCGGTTGATCTTCTCAATCCGGTCCTCGGGCACTCCCTGGGGCTCATCGGGCAGGAGGCGCGAGAGCGACGCCGCGTCCCCCGGGCTCGCATACCAGAGGAGATCGCGCTGGCTCATCACTGTATTGAGGGCGCTGAGGACCTCGGCCTGCTGGCTGGCGTCGAGCGCGTTCCCCAGTGTGGCGCCGACGACGGCTTCCCTGGCGCTCGGAGGCAGCAGCGCCCACACCCGCTTGCCTACGCT
This sequence comes from Planctomycetota bacterium, assembly GCA_016872855.1. Taxonomy (GTDB): domain Bacteria; phylum Planctomycetota; class PUPC01; order DSUN01; family DSUN01; genus DSUN01. The sequence goes on along the minus strand of VGYV01000495.1, from coordinate 769 downwards.
CGGCTGCTCCGATGGGCCTTCGGTCTTCAGCCTTGCGCACAGGCTCGCCCAGTCGAGGATGTCGTCCGGCCTCACCTGGGGCGAGAGGCCAAGGCAGGCGAAGATGAGCTGCTTCGACAGGAGGTCAGCGGCGAGGGCCAGGACAGCCGGGAGCCAGAACCAGCGGCGAATGCTCATTGCCCCTTGGTCTCGAGCTCAGCCTTACGCTGGCACTCGATGCACAGGCGGGCCCAGGGAATCACCTTCAGGCGGTTCTTCCCCACAGGGTGGTCCCCCTCCTCGCACATTCCGTAGGTGCCGTCCTCGATGCGCTGGAGGGCGGCGTCTATCTCCCGGAGCGTCTCCTCCGAGTTCTCGATCAGCCCGATCATGAAGTCCTGCTCGAAATTGTCGCTCCCAAGATCCGCGAAGTTCGAGATGTCGAGCGTCGCGGCGTCGTCCTTCGACTTGCGGAGCGCCCCCTCCTCCAGGTGATTCACGTCCCCCGCCAGTATCGCACGCCGCTGCTGTAGCAGCTTCTTGAAGGAGGCCAACTCCGTCTTCGTCATCTCTCGCGTTCTCCTCCGCGCAGCTCATAGCAACAAAGTGGGCTCCGCTCCGACAATCGAGCGTAGACCACTAATTCTATCCGTTCTGGCGTTCCTTGTCAATCGCAAATTCCCCACCCGGTGCAGTAACGGATTTGTGCGCCGCCCGCCCTCGTTCGTAGTTCGGCGTTTACGCGGCTCCTCTGTCGGCCCTGGCAGCCCTGAAGACCGCCTGAAGGCCG
>VGYV01000494.1 GCA_016872855.1 Planctomycetota bacterium | reverse complement strand
TGGGGCGTGGGGGGGGACGCCCCGCCCACCGCCCTCTGTCCGTTGTCCGCTGTCTACTGTCCACTGTCCACTGGTTCCCGACCTCTGCCGTCTCTCCCGCGTCCACTGCCCTCGCGGCACCTTCTCTTCCCTACATGTACAAAGGCAATCCCCCCCCAAAATGTGCGCCCGGAAATTTCCGGCCTGCTTTCCGGACTCCACATGTGCTTGCGCCGCAGAGACTTACGGCGACTGAGAATTTTTCCAATCGGCGCCCGTTTTTCCCGCCCCTCCCCCCTCTCCTCGTCCTCGTCGGCGTGGAACCCCCGCCCGCAGCCGCCACCGCCGCGAACTGAGGGCGTGTCAGCGTCAGGGCCGCTTGACACGTGCTCCGCCAAGTGTACCATTGCATGGGCACGAGGGCTACCCATGCCGAACGACGAGATGCCGAACCTCCCTGCAAGAGCCGCCACGCCATCTGAGTTCCTCCTCTACCAGACCGAGGACGGCCGCACCCGCCTCGAAGTGCGCCTTGCCGGCGAAACCGTCTGGCTCTCGTTGAACGACATGGCCGCCCTCTTCCAGCGCGACAAGTCCGTCATCTCCAGGCACATCCGCAACATCTTCGACGAAGGCGAGCTTCGCCGCGAGTCAGTTGTTGCAAATTCTGCAACAACTGCCGCCGACGGCAAGACCTATCAGGTCGAGTACTTCAACCTCGACGTCATCATCTCCGTCGGCTACCGCGTCCACTCCCATCGCGGCACCCAGTTCCGCATCTGGGCCACCCAGCGCCTCCGCGAGTACATCATCAAGGGCTTCGCCCTCGACGACGAACGCCTCAAGCGCGCCGGCGGCGGCAACTACTTCGACGAACTCCTCGCCCGCATCCGCGACAATCGCATCGTCTCCCTCTACCTCGACTACGGCGAACTCCAGGCCCTCAACCGCCGCCCGATGTACATGCGCGACTGGGTCGCCAAGCTCGACGACTTCCTGCGCCTCAGCGAGCGCGACATCCTCACCCACCCTGGTACCGTCAGCCACGAAGCCGCCCTCGCCAAGGCCCACACCGAATACGACAAGTTCCGCGCCCTCCTCGCCGCCCAGCCCTCTACAGTCGAGCGACATTTCAAGGAAGCCATCGAACACGTCAAACAACTCGAAAGATGTCCGGCTCCCCCCAAGAGGACAACGCGCCAAGACAACGGCCCGAAATCAAGTGGGAGAAAGGCTCAATGAAACAGCGTTTCCTGGTGTTGCTGGCATTGGCTATCGTAAGTTGCTCATCTGAGACGGATGAGCCGACTGTGAAAGAGGAGGCCGCAAATCTACTCGCGTTCAACGCGACGATGGATGCGGCAAACCGAGCATCACGCGTGATCAACAATGGCCAGGGGTACTCAATGATGAGTTCCACGGAAGCCGACGAGTTGATGAAACACTACAGGGAAGCGCTTGCTCATGCAGACAAGGTGGATTCGGACCTCTTGGAGAAGAGGTACAAGGGCTGGGGAGAGCACTTCGACCGCGAGTACCGCGCAGGCCTCCGCTCTGTCATTCGAGGGATGGACACCGGAGATGCAACTGTCGCCATATCAGGCCAGCGACTCATGCAATCCTGGGGCATGTGGTACCGCGCGAACGTGGATGCTATCAGGGGGCTCAGGTAGGACACCCGGGTGGCCAATGCAGGAGCCTGCATGGCATTTGTGAAGTGCGAGAGTGCCTGCATCGGAAGACCCGGCGACTGGCGGGCGCGGGAGCATCCCGATCCGCGGACTCGCCTGGGGATGTCAAGTGTCGCGCTGTGCCATAATGAAACGCACGATTGCCCTGGACAGGCAGCTATGTTATGGATACCCGAAGCTCAGAGGTAAGGACCCGATCGGCGATCTGCTCAGCTGCACAGATAGCCTCTGCCAGGACCTGATCGCCGAGAAGCACGTATCCATCCTCTGAGATCGATGCGGATTCTGTCCTGGCCACGGCCGCCTTAAGCGCAGCGGGGTCCCGAGCTTCAGAGACATTGCCCCAAGCGTGAACGATGCAGTTCCTTATGGTGATCATGTCATGGAACTTGTTCAGTTGAGCCCCGTATGCTCGCGTGTCGAGGTGGCAGGAAGCGGCGAGCAGAGCAATGTTTTTGTGCAGCCAATTGCCCTTCTTCTGTGCCCTGAGTCTTGCCTCGTAGTCAGGAACGCGGCGTTTGGTGACCGCCTTGAGCGCTTCCTCCAGAAATGTGCACACCCCCACGAGCATCGTATAACGGATCGTGTTCGCAACGACGAAACCGATGTGGAAGAGCATACGGCTTACATCGGGGTCCGTCGCTTTGTACTCGCCCTCATCGACCTTGTCGATGAGAGCTCTCTCATCATCATACAGCTTGGACTCGATCTCGATCCGGCAATCATCAAGGCACTGCAGCCGGTGCTTGAGGTAGCAAGCGAGCTTGCGATTCGCCTGAGTGTCTTCGCCCATCGGTCGCTCGTGGCTGCTCCCGCCCAGGTTCGGGGTCGGATCTACACCCTGCACTTTGGGGCTCCTGTCCAAAGGGCTTTGGGGGGCACACTACATGTGATTCCGGCGGGGCGCGGCGAAGCCCAGAGCGGCGTGCCCTCGGGGGCCTCGGGCCAGGCTCTGCCGCCGCACTCCGACAGGCTGTCGCACGGTGTGGAACGCCTGCCGCTGCACGCAGGCCGAAAACACTGCTTCGCTGGGCCGACGGCGGGAGCCGTTCAAAGCCCGTTCCCAAGCGGGAGCTTGGGAACGAGGAAAGGGACAAAAGGGACCAAAGGGACTCAAGGGACAGAAGGGACACAAGGGGCCCAAGCGATAGAACACACATGCCTTCGGAGGCGGCACGACTGCCTTCGGGGGCTTGTCTTTGATCCCTTCGGTCCCTCACGTCCCTTTTGTCCCTTGGGTCCCTTTCCTTCCCGCCTCCCGCTCCCTCTCGCGCTCCGCGTGCCGGTGGGCCAGGCGCGCGCGGGTCATGCGCTCGCGGAGGCCGCCCTCTTCAATGAAGTCCTGCTCCTGTCGCCGCAGCAGCCCGCCGAGAAGGCGATGGGCGACCTTGATCAGCCCGGCGATGACGTTTGCGCAGATGGCCGGGTCGGGGTGTTCGATGCCCTTTCGGAAGGTCTCGTAGTTGGCGCCGGGCGTCCGGCACAGCTCTCCCAGCCGCTTTGCATAGGGGTGGTCCTTCGGCCATTCAGGGATGCCTCGCACGCGGAGGAAGTCCTGATAGTCCTCGAGCAGCTCCTGAAGGCTCGAACGGGCGAAGTTGGTGAGCTTGACTTCGGTTTCCTTCGACGTTCCGGAGATCTGGCTTCCCTCGGCGATGTTCTGTTTGCCCGAGCGCGCGCTTTGCACCATCTGGTCGTAGGTCCGCGAGCGGGGGTCAATGAAACGCTCGCAGAAGTGCTCCGTCGCGTCGAAGACCACCTGAGCCCGCTGGTAGGCCAGCAGCTTCTTGTAGCCGCCGTGGGGCGGGAGGAAGCGCTCGGGCATTGTGGAAGCCCCCTTGAAGAAAGGGACAAGAGGGACAGAAGGGACCGAAGGGACATAAGGGACTCGGTAGCCCTAGCTCTCCCTTTGGTCCCTTGGGTCCCTTTTGTCCCTTGTGTCCCTTTCCCTCCGCCCTTCATCACACGACCACTGGCTCGATGTTGAACAGCCGGCAGAATTGGGTGAGCTGGGCCTTGTAGTCGCCGTAGAAGAAGAGCTGGTGGAAGCCAGGGAACGATAGGACATCAGCCGCTCCGTCGAACTTGGCCATGACGGAGACGACACAGCCGCCGGCAGGGGGGACTGAGACGTTTTCGATGACCTCGCCGGCGGAGATGAGCATCCTGGGCTTGCCGCCCTTGGCCGCAAGCTCGACGTCGAGGCACGTGACCCGCTGGCCGATCTTCCAGAGGGTGCGGGGCACGGCGTCGCGCATGCCGTGGTGGTGGACGATGTCGAATGGCTCGGGGGGCTGGCCGAAGCCGTTGAGCCGGGTAGGGCACGAGCAGTGGGCGCCGATGATTGCGCCCTTCGCGGTCTCGCCCACGGGGTCCTGCTGGAAGCCGGGACGGTCGAAGAGATACTGGACGACGATGTGGGTGGCGACGGCCCCCAGGTCAGCCTCGCAGGCGGCGGGAATCCCGTCGTCGTTCATCCGCGACCAGGCGATGCAGGGGAGGCTCACCTTCGTCCGCCCCAGCGCGCCCAGGCAATCCATCGTGATCGCGTCGGCCTCGGCCCGCTGCCGAAGCGTGCGCGCCACCACGTAGCTCTTGACGCCGTTGAGCACGTCCTGCTTCGTCGCGCCCACCTGGCGGCGGGCGCGCTTCATGTAGTCGTCGGCGAGGGCGCGGATTTCGTCGGTCTCAGGCGTCTTCTCGTACTCGTCGAGGAAGGTCTTGGCGGGGACGTAGCGGAGCTTGATGCCAAGCTGCTCCATCTCGCCCTCGCGCTCGGCGCCGCCGGCGATGACGAGGGCACGGGTCGCCTTCATCTTGGCCCCGGCGTGGAGCATCTTCAGGCCCCACTTCACCTGGGCGAAGTCGTCCGTCGAGGCGATGAAGCAGCCTGGCTTCCGCGAGGGGCCAGCGGTGTTCGTCGTGAACGATGTGCCGATAGGCGAGAAGACCACGGTGGGCAGCTTGGAGTCAATCGCCTTCGAGGCCGTAGGCCAGGCGTGCTCCTGGCGGTCGAGGACAACGACGAGCAATCCGTCGGGCTTCGCCTCGGCGGCTTCGGCGACCCAGGCGTCGCCCTCGGCCTGGCTGTAGAGCGGCTCGGGGCGCAGGTCGAGCTTCAGATTCAGTTCCTTGGCCGCCGCCCCCAGTTCCTCCGTGTATTTCTTCAGCGCCGCCGCGCCGTCGTAGACGGCCCCCGGCCAGCGCATCCCGTAGTCCCCCTTGCGGCGGACGAAGCACGCCCGCACGGTGGGCACGCATCGTGCCCCCGGCCCCTTGAACTTCTCGCCATCGGCCGGCGGCTCGGCGGCGAGGCCGGTATCGCGCAGCGTGAGCCAGGCCGCGGCTGCCGACGCCGCGCCCAGGAACCCCCTCCGCCCCATTCTCGCACCATGCCCGCATCCTGCGGCACAACGGCTCTCTTTCATGGCAACCTCCATGCCCCATCCGCGATGCACCAGAGGCTCTTCAGCGAGCGGGCGTAGATGCGGCCGCGGGAGAGGGCGAACGAGGCGAAGCACTGGTCGCCGAGGGGGTTCTTCGCCACCAGCTCAAACTTGGGGCCGGCCTTGACGATGTGTGTGACCCCATCGTCGTCGGGGATGTACATCAGCCCGTCGGCGAGGACGGGCGAGGCGCTCTGGTGGCGGCTCAGCCGCTCCGTCCAGAGGACCTTCCCAGTCTTCGCCTCGAGACACGTCAGGTGGCTGCCGCCGCCCACCACGCCGTCGGAGACGACGAAGAACCACTCCTTGTAGGCCAGGGGCGAGGGGACGTAGGAGACGAGCTTGGGCTGCTTCGGCTCGTGCCAGAGGACGTGGGTCTTGGTCGCGTTGCCCTGGCCGTCGGGGCGGATGGCCATGAGGTGGAGGGTGGGGAAGCCGCCGGTGACGAAGACGATGCCCTCGGTCATGACGAGGCTGGCGGCCATCTGCTCGGTCGGGCCGTCCACCATCCAGAGCTGTTTGCCCGTGTCGGGGTCGTAGGCGGCGACGCACTGGGAGCCCGAGAGCATGAGCTGCTTCTTCCCCGCGGCGTCGAAGATGACGGGCGGGACGTAGGAGCGGACGCCGACGGGGCGCGGGGCGAGCCAGCGCTCGGCGCCCGTGGCCTTGTCGAGGGCGACGATGTAGGCGGGGCCTTTGGGGCGGCTGTCCTGGTCGCCGTTGAGGATGACCAGGTCCTTATGGAGCACGGGAGAGCTACAGAAGCCGTGCTGGGCGAAGAACTTGCCGGGCCGCTGCTCCCACACCTTGTTGCCGTCGAAGTCGTAGCAGGCGACGAACATCCTGTCGCGGTCCTGGAACGCGACGAAGACGTGCCTGCCATCGGTCGCGGGGGTGGAGCTGGCGTAGGAGTTGAGGTTGTTGATCTTCTCGAGGGGCGCGACGAGCACGTCGCGGCTCCAGAGCACTTTGCCGTCGCGCGCGTCCACGCACATCAGGATTCGCCGCAGCTCCTTCAGTTCGGCCGTCGTCACGAACACGCGGTCGCCCCACACGATGGGCGATGAGTGGCCTTTGCCGGGGATGGGCGTCTTCCATGCCACGTTCTCGGATTCGCTCCACCGGATTGGGAAACCGGTCTCCGACGATGAGCCGTCACGACGCGGGCCGCGCCACTCGGGCCACTCCTCGGCCGCCACCCACGGGGCCAGCCATGCGACGAGGGCTGCAAAGATGGCTGCACGACGGACCA
>VGYV01000493.1 GCA_016872855.1 Planctomycetota bacterium | reverse complement strand
TGCCGGCGCTGGATCGCCAGCTGCTCGCGCCGACCGACAACCACAACCCCTGGGGGCTACCCACAAAGAACCCCGAAGCGGCAAAAAAGTAGAATGTCCCCTTTTCCGCCGCGAGTGGGGAGAGGGGCTACCTGGCGCTTTCCGCCGTGCTCGCGCGGTGCCAGAGCGATTCCCAATACTTGCGGTCCGTGGCGTAGGCGTTGATCGCCGCGTCGGGCGGCAGGTCGGCGGGGAGGATGCCGTAGCGCTTCATCTCGCGCACGTACTGCGGCGGGGGCTGGAAGCCGGGCATGTCGAACCGCTTGATCGTCTCCAGGTTCTCCTTTCCCGCCTCGACCATCGCCAGGAGAGCGCGGTAGTCCGGGCTCTGCGCGTCCGCGAACACGGCGGCTGGCTGGCCCTCCTTGTCGCGGCAGAGCTCGAGGCCGCCGGCCGCCTTTGCCAGCGGGGCGAGGAGGAGGAGCGAACGCTCGGGGCGCGTGAGGTTGAAGAGGATGTGGCGGCTGAACTTCAGCCGGGGGTCGGCCAGGTCGAAGCGCCAGAAGGAGATGCCCAGCTCGTCGCACATGGCCCTGGGCAGAGCACGGTTGCCCGTGTGGCAGGCGGCGCAGCGGCGCTGAAGCACCGGGGCGGCGGCCTTCGTGGTCGGCCAGTGGCCGTCGGTGTTGATCAGCGAGTTCGTCCAGTAGCCGCCGATGGCGCCGTTGCCGAGGGCGGCGTAGGTGCCGGGGTAGACCGCGCCTGATTCGATCCAGAGGCGGAGCATGCGCGCCTGCTGGCCGGTCGCCTTGACGCCGTAGTGCGAGCCGTCGAGCATCTTGAGGATGCGGCTGGCCGACGAGCCGAGGGTGCGGGGCGGGTAGTTGCTCTGGGCCAGGTTGCGGCCGTCGGAGAAGAGCTTGCGAACGGTCATCGTGAAGTAGGCGTGGGAGAACATCGGCCCGCGGTCGCCCGTGAGGATGACCTTGCCATCATAGGGGCCGCCCAGCTTCGTCTTCTCATAGCCGTGGCAGTCGGCGCACAGCTTGTCGAGGATCGGCTGAATGTCGCGCGGGAAGTCGAAGACGTCGGGGCAGCCCTCGATCGGCTCGATGCGGCTGGGCGGGCGCAACATGGCCAGCACCGCGCCCCCAACCCCCCTCCCTCCGTACGTGTTTGGCGAGAGCCGGCTCGGCTCCCTCCCCCCTGGGGGGAGGGCGGGGGTGAGGGTGCCTTCCGGGGCACGCGCGGGGAGCAAAGCACCCTCACCCCTCCCCTCTCCCCGAGGGAGAGGGGGGAGGGCTGGCTCACGGCCAGGCAAGTACCGCCCCTCAATGGAGAGGGGGTAGGGAGCAGGCGGGGTCTGGGACCTCGGCTCGTGGCAGCCCACGCAGCCGAGTGTCTCGCCAGGCTGCACAGTGCAGAAGCTCTGCATGCGCTTCACCGACAGGTCGCGCTCGTCGAGGGCGATGAAGAGGAGGCTCCGCAGCGCGGGGGCCTCGAAGTAGGCCGAGCCGTCGGGCTCAACGGGCACGGTGCCGAGCACGCGCTCGAGGGTGAACGTGCCGCCGTAGCTCAGGGGGTCCATGCCGCCCGTGAAGTTGATCGGCTTGGGCAGCGACTCAAGGACGAGGAGCTTCTTGATCTCCCCGCGCTCGACGCCCGCCATGTTGCGGCCCTCGTAAACGTCCATCAGCACCAGCCGCCCGGTCTCCTGCGCCGGGTTCACGCGCGGCGCGAGGAGCCGCTCGCGCGAGCGGGGCGCGAGCGGGCGCGGCTCGTGGCACATCAGCCCTGCCGCTGCCTCCTCGCGGCTGCACTCGTAGACGCTGACGGCTTGCCCTCGCGCGTCCACGAGGACGATTCGGCGGTCCTCGGCAGCGAGGAAGAGGTCCTCGGCGAGCGCCGCGAGGGCCAGGACGGCCGCGACGCCGCTACGCCACGCAGTGAGGAGTCGCTGCATGGACACACCTCGGCTCCGGCCCCTGGTCCCACCCCCAACGACGATTGTAGCCGCGCCCGCGATTGCGTTCAAGTTGGTTCGGGGCGGGCCTTCTGATAGAATCCGCGGCATGGAGCGGGAAATCGTGGTCCGCGGCGCGCGGACCAACAATCTCCAGGCCATCAACGCCACTATCCCCCACGGCCAGCTCACGGTCGTGACGGGCGTGTCGGGCTCCGGCAAGTCGTCGCTGGCCTTCGACACGCTCTACGCCGAGGGCCAGCGGCTCTACGTCGAGTCCATGTCGGCCTACGCCCGCCAGTTCCTCGAACGCATGCGGCGCCCGCCCGTGGACCACATCGCGGGCATGCTGCCCAGCATCGCGCTCGAACAACGCAACCAAGTGACGAATCCCCGCTCGACCGTGGGCACGGCGACCGAGATCAACGACTTCCTGCGGCTGCTCTTCGCCAACGTCGGCCGCACCGTGTGCCCCGACTGCGGCGTCGAGGCCGAGAAGCACAGCCCGCAGACCGCCGTCCGCTTCATCGAGTCCCTCCCCGACGGCACGCGCTTCCTCGTCCTGGCCCCCATCGCCGTCGAATCGGAGCAGCGGCTCAAGGCTCTGCGCGACCACCTCGCCTCGGCCGGCTTCCGGCGGGCGCTGGTGGGCAGCGACATAGTCGAGATCACAGATTCCAGATTCCACATTCCAGATTCCACACTCCGCACTCCGCATTCCGCACTCCGCACTACCCTCGAGGTGGTTGTTGACCGCCTTGAGAAGAGCTCCGGTCGAATGAACAGAGCGGCTGATTCCTTGGAGATGGCCTTCCGCATCGGCTCGCGGGGGGCCGTGGTCCTCACCCTCGATGGCGAGGGGCGGCCGGAGGAGCGGCACCACTTCTTCGCGGGCCTGGTCTGCCGCTCGTGCGGCCGCGAGTTCCGCGAGCCGCGGCCCGAAATGTTCTCCTTCAACAGCGGCATCGGCGCCTGCCCCACCTGCGAAGGCTTCGGAAAGGAGGGCTCCCTCGACCTCGGCAAGATCATCCCCGACCACACCAAGTCCCTCGCCGGCTACGCCGTCGCGCTCTGGGCCACCCCCGTCCTCAAAATGATGACCGAATGGATGCTCGAGTGCGCCGCCGAGGATGGCATCCCGACCGACGTGCCCTTCCGCGACCTCACGGCGCCCCAGAAACGCTGGGTCATCGAGGGCAAGCCGGGCGGAGGGGACGACGATTTCTGCGGCATCAAGGGCTTCTTCCGCTGGCTCGAGGGCAAGAAGTACAAAATCCAGAACCGCATCCTCATCGCCCGCTACCGCCGCTACGCCACGTGCCAGACCTGCGGCGGGTCGCGCCTGAAGCCCGACGCCCAGTTCGTCGAGCTCGGCGGCCGCTCGTTCACCGAGCTCCTCGAGTTGCCCGTGCCCGAACTCCACCGCTTTTTCGACGCGCCGGAGCTCTCGCCCGCCGACGCCGAGGCCGCCCGCACCCTCCTCCGCGAGATTCGCGGCCGCCTCCAATACCTCGAAGACGTCGGCCTCTCCTACCTCACGCTCAGCCGCGAGACGCGCACGCTAAGCGGCGGCGAGGCCCAGCGCATTGGCCTCGCCTCCGCCCTCGGCAGCGCCCTCACCAACACCCTCTACGTCCTCGACGAGCCGACGGTGGGCCTCCACGCGGCCGACACGCAGCGCCTCATCGCCATCCTCCGCGCCCTCACGGCCAAGGGAAACACCGTCGTCTGCGTCGAGCACGACCCCGAGGTCATCCTCGGCGCCGACCGCATCCTCGACCTCGGCCCGGGCGCCGGCGAGCACGGCGGCCGCCTGGTCTTCGAGGGCACGCCCGGCGAGCTGCTCGGCCACGGCCAGGGCAAGACCGTCGACTACCTCCGCCAGCGTCAAGCCTGTTCGGAGTCCCGCCTTCAGGCGGTCTTTCAAGAGCCGCGTGAACGCGGGACTCCAAACACCGAAGCGGAGCCATTGGCATTCACGAATCGCGGTCGCAAGCCGACCCGCTTCATCACCCTCCGCGGCGCACGGCAGCACAACCTCAAAAACCTCACCGTGCGCATCCCACTCGGCGTCCTCGCCTGCGTCACAGGCGTCTCGGGCGCAGGCAAGTCCACCCTCGTCAACGCTACCCTCTACGCCCATTGGCGGGCCAGGAGCGGCGAGGCTGGCATCGAGGTCGGCAAGTGCAAGAGCATCAGCGGGTTCGACAAGGTGGACGACGTGGTGCTGGTGGACCAGAAGCCCATCGGCCGCTCCGCCCGCTCCAACGCCGCCACCTACACAAAGGCCTACGACGACATCCGCCGCGCCTTCGCCGCCACACGCCGCGCCCGCACCCTCGGCATCACCGCCGCTCACTTCTCCTTCAACGTCCCCGGCGGCCGCTGCGAAGCCTGCCAGGGAATGGGCACCCAGACCATTGATATGCAGTTCCTCGCCAACGTCACCGTCACGTGCGACGCCTGCGGCGGCCACCGCTTCCAGAAGCGCGTGCTCGACGTGGCCGACCGCGGCCGCACGGTCCTCGACGTGCTCGACATGACCATCGCCGAGGCCACGGAGTTCTACGAGGACGCCCCGCCCCTCGTCGCCAAGCTCCGTCCCCTCGCCGAGGTGGGCCTCGGCTACCTGCGCCTCGGCCAGAGCACCGCCACCCTCAGCGGCGGCGAACTTCAACGTCTGAAGCTGGCGGCGTACATCGGTCGGCAGTCGGCACTCGGCAGTCGGCGGCCTGAACTCGGCATTCCGCATTCCGCACTCCGCACTCCGCATTCGCGGGCGCCTCACGGCCTCTTCATATTCAACGAGCCAACAGTCGGCCTCCACATGGCCGACGTGCAGACCCTCATGTCCGTCCTCCAGCGCCTCGTGGACGACGGGCATTCCGTCCTCATCGTCGAGCACAACCTCGACGTCATCTCGCAGGCCGACTGGGTGATTGACCTCGGCCCCGGCGGTGGCGACGCCGGCGGCGAACTGGTCGCCGAAGGCCCGCCCGAGGCCATCGCCGCCTCCGAGCGCTCCGTCACCGGCAGGTTCCTCAAGAGCCGGCTCGCGCCGCCGTGAGCGGGGAGGCCCGGGCAAAGAGCTGTGGGACCCGTGGGACGATCTGTACTTGTTTAGCCAGGAGTCCACCTTCCCCCCTCTCCCTTCGGGAGAGGGCGGGGGTGAGGGACGCCGGGGCTGGCGGAGCGCCTCTTCCGGCGCCCCTCACCCCCGCCCTCCCCCCAGGGGGGAGGGAGAGATGTCCCCTCTCGCTGAACACGTACGACCATCTGTCCCACGGGTCCCACTTGTCCCACTTGTCCCACCTGTCCCACGTGTGCCTCTCTGCCCGGACTCTCCCCGCTCCCTTCCGCCGCGTGGCGGATGGGAGTGGCGTAAGTCTCGAATTGTCAAAGAGCTACGCGGGCCTCGCTCCGAGCGCCGCCCATGCGACGAAGCTGGACGCGGGCCTTCCGCGAAGCCTTTCCGCACCGCGCGGTTCCCCGATTGTAAAAAAGACACCCGCTGTCTTTTTTACATCTCCCGCGGCGATGATGGCCATTACGCTAATCAGCACAAGCACTTACGACCATCGGCCTGCCACGGCAGAGAAAAAAGACACCCGCTGTCTTTTTCACCCGGGGCGCGGCGGGCCTCGTCGCAGGTTGGGTAGCTGTGTCGGAGCCACCCGCCGCTGGAGCGCACGGGCGTACGAGGGACAGGCGGCCACCTCTGGCCGCGCTCTCCCTCCACTTCATGGCTCGAGCCGCTAATGAAGTGCCTCATTTCCGGCTCCCTACCGGAGACCGATTCGTGTAAGTGTCTACGCTGTCAGCGCTTGCAGCGATGAAAAGAGTTGGCGAGAATCGCTCATAGCCGCTAATCAGCCGCTCCGTAGCCGCTAATGCCCTGCGGAATCATCGTTTATCATGACGCTCATGATACGCTATGACCACTCGCCAGCCCCCAATCGTCCTCGTCCGTCGTCCCCTGTTCCTGTGCCTTGCCCCCACCGGGCGTTTCCCGAAGGGGGCGGCGGAGACCTGCTATCCCAGATTGCGCTCCCTGGTACGCTTCCACAGAAGAACGTGTACAGGTATTGCGGCCCGGCCCCCACCGAGCTTGTCTCGGTGGAGCCCCGGTTTGGCAACTATACTGCGGGCGTGCCTACACCCCCCTTCCCCCCTCTCCCTGCTGGGGAGAGGGGGCGAGGGGGTGAGAGGGGAGCCGCCCGGTAGTGGCCAAACCTCCGCCCCGCCGAGACAAGCTCGGTGGGGGCGGGTGCAGGCGCGGGGTTCCTGTACACCCTCCTGTGTCGAGGGGTACCTAGTACTGTGTCAATCTTGACATGATAGGTTACGTGGAGTATATTCCTCCTGTGGGGAGCCATCTTCCGCAGGAGGAGCGAATGAACAAGAAGTACCGCGTCGACTTGACGGAGGACGAGTGCA
>VGYV01000492.1 GCA_016872855.1 Planctomycetota bacterium | reverse complement strand
CAGGTCTTTCTTTTTTCCTTTTTGCCAGCACCCGACCCTGATCGGCACGAAAAGGAAAAAGGAAAGACCTGACCCCAGCGCACAGCGCATGACCAGCGCACCAGCGCACACAAGGCCGCAAGGCCGGGGAGGCGCTCGACGCCCTGGCGCATCCCGTGCGGGGCCGGCGCCGTCAGGCCAAGCGGGACGAGGCCGCGTGAAAGCCCGTACAAAGCTGCCTCAGAGCGATTTGAGAGCTTTTTTTGTCCGGCACGCCTCCGAAGCATATCTCCAGTAATACCAGATACATAGGCCGAGCGGACGCCCTCCGGGGCCGCAAAATGAAAGCCGTTCAGCGCACGACTCCGTCATAGGGTGGAGGAGAGAGGTTCCGAAGCTGGCAATGCCGGGACCTGTCTCCTTGTAGGAATGGCCGTTCCGAGGACCCCTGTAGTCACTGCACACCCTTCGGGGCAGAACATACCGAATGGGGTCCGCACGCGCTCTTTGACAAGACGAAACGAGACTCCAGGGGTCTCTATCGCGGTTGTAAAACGCTGCTACCAAGGCGCTTACAACCGAGAAGGAGACTCCTGGAGTCTTTTCGCCCTGGTACTTCCTGGCCTCTGGACCGGGGCGCCCCCCCCACCGCCCTGGTGGCGCGTGTGGCGCAATGTTGAGCCACATTGAGCCACATTGGGCGGGACCGCCCCGGATGGGCGAGAAACCGCCAATTGGCAACTGAGCCACATTGAGCGACATTGAGCCACATTGGCGCGCCGAGGGGCAGGGCGGCGCTTGCACAGGCGGGGAGGGAAGGGTAGAATGGCGGCCTGAGTGCATCCGCGCAGCGGTGGGGCGCAGGCAGGATGCCTGCGCCGCCCGGCGAGCCAAGGGAGTACAGGAGAGGTCGGATGGGACAGGTGACGAGTCGCAGGGGATTCCTGAGAGCATCGGCGGCCATGGGGGCGGGGGTGCTGGGGGCGCCGTTCGTGCTGAGCGCCGAGGCACGCAAGGAGAAGGTGAAGATGGCCGTGGTGGGGGCGGGCGGCCAGGGCGGAGCGGGGATGGGCACGGCCAGCGGCCAGCAGCTCGTGGCCGTGTGCGACGTGGACCTCAAGCGTATCGCCAAGGGCCTCGACGAGGCGAAGAAGCGTAACGCCGACCTCAAGGTGTTCACGGACTACCGCAAGCTCTTCGACGAGGTGAAGGGGTTGGAGGCGGTGTGGGTGGCGACGCCCGACCACAGTCACTTCCCCGCGTCCATCAGGGCGCTGGAGGCGGGGGCGGGGGTGTACTGCGAGAAGCCGCTGACGCACAATATCTGGGAGGCCCGCAAGCTGCGCGAGGTGGCGGCGGCGAAGAAGCTGGCGACGCAGATGGGGAACCAGGGGCACTCGAGCGAGACGATTCGCCTGATCTGCGAGTACATCTGGGCAGGGGTGCTGGGGGACGTGACGAAGCTGCACTGCGTGTCGAACCGCAGCTTCGGGGCGAGCAAGCGGCCGCCCTCGAAGCCCGTGCCCGAGGGGCTGGACTGGCAGAGCTGGCTCGGCCCGGCGCCGTACCGCGACTACCACGACGGCCTGCACAGCTTCGGTTGGCGCGGCTGGCTGGATTTCGGGACGGGGTCGCTGGGCGACATGGCGTGCCACACGATAGACGGGGGGGTGTGGGCGCTGAAGCTGGACGAAGCAGCGACGGTGGAGGTGGTGGCCGAGGAGGGCGGGGTGACGGCGGAGGGCTTCACGGGCCACGCGCGGATCGTCTATCGCTTCCCCGCGCGGGGCCAGATGCCGCCGGTCGAGATGACGTGGTGGAACGGGGGCGGGAAGCACCTGCCGCCGCGGCCCGAGTGCCTGGAGGCGGACCGCCGCCAGCTTGGCGAGGGCACCTACTACTACGGGACGAAGGGGATGATGGAGTCGGGCAGCCACTGCGGCGGCACGCGGCTGATCCCGGAGACGTTCCAGAAGGCGAACAAGAAGCCGGAGGCGGTAATCCCGCGGGTGCCTGGGCATTCGGGCGACTGGCTGCGGGCGATCAGGGATTCGAGCGCGCCGGCGCCGAGCTCGAACTTCGGGTATTCGGCCCGGCTGACGGAGATCGTGCTCCTCGGCACCGTGGCGCTGCGGTGCGCCAAGGAGAAGCTCGTGTACGACATGAAGGAGGGGAAGTTCACAAACAGCGAGAAGGCGAATCGCTTCGTCAAGCGCGAGCCGAGGAAGGGGTGGGAGTTCGGCTACGGAGCTTGAGCGCTGGTGTGTGCCGCGCCCCAAGCACCCTCACCCCGACCCTCTCCCCGAGGGAGAGGGGGAGGCGCCTGCTTGGACACGCATTGAAATCCACTGGGAAATGGGGATAATAGAGGGCGGGGCGTCCGCGGTTGCTGTGCGCCCAAGGAGGTCGGACTGATGCGGACCGTGTGCGCATGCCTGTGCCTTGCGGCGGCGGCTGCCGTGGCGGGGGAGGGGACCGGGAGGATCGCAGGGACGCTGTCGCCGGCGGGCCGGGCGGTGAAGGTGGGGGTGGTCGAGCGCATCCCCGCGGGGATCATGAAGCTCAACGACAAGCTGCATTGGGGCAAGGTGGACCCGAAGACTGGGGAGTACGCCGTCGAGGGGCTTGCCCCGGGCAAGAACTACGATTTCGTGGTCGAGACGGCGGAGGGGCGCATCGAGGGGGTCGAGCTGAAGGTGCTCGGGGAGGAGAGCCAGCCGACGTATGACCTGAACCTGGGGACTGGCGAGTTGAAGGTGCAGCGCTTCGACGAGAAGGGGCTGGGCGAGGAGGGCGAGGTGGTCACGCCCGAGGAGCGGCGGAAGCGGATCAGCAAGGCGCTGCGGATTGACAAGCTCGAGGACCACCTGAAGAAGCTGATGACGGTGGCGCAGTTCATGGACGCGCCCCGACCGCTGTACATCCACGGGACGCCGCAGCGCGCGGTGGTGCTGGTGGAGCTGCGGCGGACGCGCGAGTTCTACGCGGACAAGGGGGGGGAGGCGATCTGGCGG
Organism: Planctomycetota bacterium; assembly: GCA_016872855.1. Taxonomy (GTDB): domain Bacteria; phylum Planctomycetota; class PUPC01; order DSUN01; family DSUN01; genus DSUN01. The sequence goes on along the minus strand of VGYV01000492.1, from coordinate 3,390 downwards.
ATGGAGACGTATCCCTACATCTGGATGGGGGACGTTTGGCACAAGCCGAACAAGGGCTTGCGCGTGCTCCAACGGCTGCGCCTGGACGGCCGGGTGTTCGCTAAGATGGGCTACGTCTACGACCCCGCACTCGGCGGCGTCGAGGTGAAGGCGGGGGAGACGACGCGGCTGGACTGCGCGGTGCCGGAGAAGCTGCCCGAGAGCCTGGGGAAGGTGCCGGAGGGAAAGTGAGAGTGAGGAGTGGAAGGGGATGAGACGCGTGACGCGTGACGCGTGACGAAGAGAAGAGAGGATTCGCCGCACGTCGAATCGTTCGATTCCATCGATTCGATCGATTCGATGGGGCGGACCCTGGGACCTACCGAGAGGCACATGGCAGAGCAGATGAGACAAGAGAGCAACGGCGACGGCTTCTGGGGCCGGGTGCGCGAGAAGCTGGTGGATTTTCTCGATGTGGCGCCGGCGAAGATCGCGCGCGGGGTGAACGAGGCGCTGAAGTTCCTGATGCGCGGCAGCCGCATCGAGCGCGCGTTCAGGGAGTTCGCGCCCGTGGTCGAGGAGATCAACGCGCTCGAGGCGGACATGCACTGCCTGGACGACGATGCGCTGCGGGGCAAGACCGAGGAGTTCCGCCTCCGCCTCAGGCACGGCAAGGCTGTTGGGGAGCTGGCGGCAGGCGACATCGCCGACTGGCCCGCCCTCAGCGCTCGCCTTGGCAAGGAGGGCCAGGCCGAGGGCGGTCCCGGGCCGCGAAGCATCGGCAAGCAGGTGTGGGACCTGGTTTCGGACGCAGGAAAGGGCTCGGCGGCTGGCCTAGCGGACGAGTTGAACCGACTGGCGGAGACGCACGACTTCTTCCGCGATGCGGACCTGGGGACGTTCCTCTTTCGCACGGAGGCGGGGAAGGAGCTGGCCTTCGAGCGGCACGAGGTGTGCCAGGAGCACATGGTGCGGCTGAACCGCCTGCTCCTGCGCGACTGGCTGTGCGGAGGCGAGCCGCGGGGCACCGGGGAGACGCTCGACGACCTGCTGCCCGAGGCATTCGCCGTGGCCCGCGAGGGGGCGGACCGGCGCATTGGCATGTGCAGCGTGTTCTACCGCGCGTTCGGCTTCAAGCCCAAGCGCGAGGGCGAGGGGCGGTGGGACCCCAGGCACCTGGAGCTCTTCGATGAGGGGCTGGCGCGGGTGGACGCGGCGTGCGAGGCGGGGGGGCTGCCGCGCCTGGATGGCGGGGGGCCGGCCGACGACCTGGGGGAGCTGACGGCGGAACTGGTGCGTCTGGAGGAGGAAGCGGACCGCGCGGCGGATGCGGCGGAGACGGCCAAGGCCCGGCGCCGCGCGGCGGCCCGCGTGGAGCTGGAGCGCCGCGACACGGAGGCCGAGCGCGCCCGCCAGCGCGCCTCGGCGGCCCGGCAGGACCTCGGGGGCGACACGGCGGAACTGGCCCGCCTGAGCGATGCGGACGCGCACGCCCGCCAAGCGTTCGCCGACGCGCTGAAGCGGCAGGACGACGTTGCGGGCGACCTCGAGCTGCTGGCGGCGCGTGCCGAGGCGGCGCGGGAGGAGGCGGCGAACGCCCGCGAGTTCCTCCGCCGCACCAAGGACCCCGAACGCAAGGTCACAGCCGAGGACGAGGTGAAGCGCCTGGAGTCCGTGCAGGAGAGCGCTCGCCAGGCGCTCTTCGACGCTCACGCCTGCCGCGACGTGGCGGCCGAGCTGAAGACCCCGCTCGCGAGGCTTCCCGGCTTCGAGGTGGCCGGTGCCGCGCTCAAGCGCCGCGAGGCCGCGAACGCGCGCGTGGCCGACCTGGAGGACCGCGCGGCCAAGGCCCGCGACGAGGGGGAGGACGCCACGAGCATCGAGCACGAGGCGGCCCACGCCCGCGCCTGTCGCGACGTGGTGGCCGACATCGCGCCCCTGCTCGCCCATGTCCGCTCCCAGCCGCTGGCCATCGAGGAGGCCGAACGCCTCGCGGCCACGCTGTGGGCGGCGGCTCCGCCCGCCGCGCGCGGGGCAGGGACGCCCCGCCCACAACCGGCAGCGGTGGAGGAGGTGCTGGGGAACCTCGAGCCGTTGCTGGCCGCGGTGCGGCGGCACCCGCGCGGGGCGGGTGAGGCGGCGGAGCTGGGGCGGCTGGCCGACACGTTGACCCGCCTCCTCGCGGACGCCGAGGGCGACCTCACGGCCGCGCAGTCGGAGGCCGAGCGCGCGCCGCAGAGACGCGCCGAGGGGGCCGCTGCGGCCGCCGCCGAGCGCGCGCGCGGCAAGGCCGGACCCCGCAAGGAGGAGGACCCTGTCGAGGCGGCGCGCCAGCGCGTGGCCGAGGCCAGGGCGCGGCGGGACGCCTTGGCCGAGCTGGCCCCCCTGGCCGCCGACGCAGCGCGCGCGAGCCGCGCGCTGGAGGAGGCGCGGGCGACCCTGGGCACCGACGCCGAAGCGGAGGCCGCGCTCGACGAGTTGCACCGCCTGGAGGCCGAGGCTGAGCGCGCGCGGCAGGCGGCCGACCTGGCACGGGCCATGCTGGACGACGAGCGGGCGCCCGAGGTCGAGGCGGCCCGGCGCGCGCGAGCGAAGGCGGACGCGCTGCGGCAGGCGTTCCACCAGGAGGCGGCGTTGCGGGTGGGCCGCAAGGGGGGCCGCGCGCAGGCCGCGCGACTCGTCCAGGCGGAGCAGGACATGCGGCGGCTCGACAAGGTGGCGGCGGACGCGCGGAAAGCGGCGGACGAGGCCCGGAGCCGGGGGTCACATCTTCATTTGGCACCTGGCGGTCCGGTGCGAAATGAAGATGTGACCCCAGCCGACGCTGCGGAGTTCGAGGCCCTCGACGCCGAGGCGCTGCGCGCCCACCGCGAGGCCCAGCGGGCGCGGCGCGAGTTCTCGGCTGCTCTCTCGCGCATCCAGGCGGCCGCGGCTGCCAGCGCCGACGTGATGAGCACGGCCATGCGCGCCCAACAGCTCGACAACGAGGCGGACCGTGCGGAGGCGGCGCTGGAGGCGGCCCGCGCCCGCCTTAGCGTGGGGCCGCATCTTCATTCGGCAACTGTGGGCGGGGCGTCCCTGCCCCGCGCGCGGCGGGCGGAGCCGCCGCCCACAGGGCCAGATGAAGATGTGACCCCTGAGGTCGAGGGGCTTCAGGCCGCGGCCAACCGCACGCGCCTGCGGGCAGTGGACGCCCGCCAGCTCGCCAACGCCGCCCTTCGCCCGCGTCTGGCGAAGGTGGGCGGCCCCGAAATCGCCCGCCTGATGTTCCCAGCGTCCTTCTACGACGAAGTGCGCGACCGCTGCCCCGACTACCGCCCTCCCTTCCGCATGCGGCCCTTCGACGTCCAACTCGTCGGCGGCATGGTCCTCCACCAGGGCAAGATCGCCGAAATGGTCACGGGCGAGGGC
>VGYV01000491.1 GCA_016872855.1 Planctomycetota bacterium | reverse complement strand
ACGCTCAAGCCCCAAGACGCCCGCTTCCGAGCCCAAGGCCCGCAAGCTGTCCCGCACCCACAAGCCCGACGACATGTCGGTCGAGCAGTGGCAGGTGGCCCTCCGCCGCCAGTTCGGCCGCGAGCTCGCCTACGAGCTGGAGAACCTCGGCTCACACCGCGTCTTTTCGGAGTTCGCGGTGACGAATCCCGAGACGAAGCGCACCTATCGCGTGGCCATCCGCGGCCAGGCCCTGGGCGTGAACTACTGCTCCTGCCCCGACTTCGCGGTGAACACCCTCGGCACCTGCAAGCACATCGAGTTCACCCTCGACCGCCTGGAACGCACGGGGCGCGACCGCGCGCTCCTGCGCGCCGGCTATGCCCCGCCCTTCTCCGAGGTCTACGTCCGCTACGGCGCTCAGCGCCGCATCGCCCTCGCCGTCGGCACCGAGGCCCCGCCCACCTTCCGCTCCGCCGCCGCCAGCTACTTCGACCCCCACGGCGTCCTCCGCCCCGAGGCATTCGCCACATTCGAGAGCTTCCTCACCGACGCCGGCGGCCTGGGCCACGAGGTGCGCTGCTACGACGACGCGTTGGCCCTCATCGCCGAGGTGCGCGACGCCGCCTACCGCCGCGAGGCCATCGAGCGCCTCTACGGCGACGGCCGGGCCGAGGCGCGGCTCGCCGCTGTCCTCAAAGCCTCGCTCTACCCCTATCAGCGCGAGGGCGCGCTCTTCATCGCCCGCGCCGGCCGCGCCCTGCTCGCCGACGAGATGGGCCTGGGCAAGACCATTCAGGCCATCGCCGCCGTCGAAATCCTCGCACGCGACTTCGGCGCACAGCGCGCACTCGTCGTCTGCCCAGCATCCCTCAAATACCAGTGGAAGAGCGAGATCGAGAAGTTCTGCGGCCGCTCCGCCACCGTCGTCGAGGGACTCTCCCACGCGCGCCGCGAGCTCTACGCCGCCGATGCCTTCTACAAGATCGTCAACTACGACGTGGTGCACCGCGACCTGAAGGCGATTGAGGAGCTGGCCCCCGACGTGGTGATCCTGGACGAGGCGCAGCGTATCAAGAACTGGCGCACCCGCCGCGCCCAGACCGTCAAGCGCATCCCCTCCCCCTACGCCATCGTCCTCACAGGCACCCCGCTCGAAAACCGACTCGAAGAACTGCACTCCATCGTCGAGTTCGTGGACCGCTTCCGCCTCGGCCCCCTCTTCCGCTTCCTCCAGGAGCACCAGGTCACGGACGGCGAGACGAGCCGCGTCGTGGGCTACCAGAACCTCTCCTCCATCGGCACCACCCTCGCCCCCATCCTGCTCCGCCGCACGAAGAAGGACGTGTTGCTCCAACTCCCCGAGCGGATGGACAAGAACTTCCTGGTGCCGATGACGCGGGAGCAGTGGGACATTCACGACGAGAACCGGGAGATCGTGGCCAAGCTCGTCGCCAAATGGCAGCACCACGGCTTCCTCACCGAGGCCGACCAGCGCCGCCTCACCATCGCCCTCCAACGCATGCGCATGGCCTGCGACAACACCTACCTCGTGGACCACAAGACCCGCAACGGCCCCAAGGTGGACGAGTTGGCCACACTCCTCGCCGAAATCTTCGAGCGCCCCGAAAACAAGGTCGTCGTCTTCAGCCAGTGGACCCGCATGAACGACCTCGTGGCCGAGCGGCTCGAAGGCCGCGCCGTCGGTTTCGAATACCTCCACGGCGGCGTCCCCGCCCGCCAGCGCCGCGACCTCATCGCCTCCTTCCGCGAGGACCCCGACAAGCGGGTCTTCCTCTCCACCGACGCCGGCGGCACCGGCCTCAACCTCCAGGCCGCCTCCACCGTCGTCAACCTCGACCTCCCCTGGAACCCCGCCGTCCTCGAACAGCGCATCGGCCGCGTCCACCGCATCGGACAGCACCGCCCCGTCCGCGTCGTCAACTTCGTCTCCGAGGGCACCATCGAGCACGGCATGCTCAACGTCCTGGCCTTCAAGAGTTCCCTCTTCGCCGGCGTCCTCGACGGCGGCGAGGACTCCATCTTCATGGGCGAGGACCGCCTGAAACGCTTCATGAAGCAGGTCGAGAGCATCACGCAGTCGGTCCCGCCAGCCGTCCGCGAGACCCCCGAGCCGCCCGAGGAGGCCGAGGAAGAGCCCGAGGAGGAGGCACCCGTCGCCAGAGTGAAGCGAGAGCCGGCCGCAGCCCCTTCCCCTGCCGCGTCGCCCTTCCAGCCCCTCATCGAGGCAGGGGCAGCCTTCCTGCGCCAACTGGGCGACACCCTGGCCGCCGGCCGCGAGCGCGGCGCCCCCTCCCTCATCGAGACCGACCAGGCGACCGGCCGCTCCTACCTCCGCATCCCCGTCCCCGACCCCAAGCTCATCGAGTCCGCGGTCTCCGCCCTCACGCCCCTGGCCGACCTCCTCAAGGCGTTCACTCCACCCAAGGCAAGGTAGGCCAGATAGCTTTCAGCGGCTCGGCTCATTGGGGCGAAGACTGCCTGAAGGCAGGACTCCAAACGGGTCGCTGTCCTGGTTCGGAGTCCTGCCTTTAGGCAGTCTTGCCGTCGGTGACAGCGCCGCCGAATCGCTGAAAGCCATCTGGCAGGTCAGGCCCAGTCCCTCAGCGCGGGGCCGAGAAGGGGGTCGCCGGATTGCTTCTCGCAGATGTCGGCCAGGCTGGCGCTCAGCCCCTTCATCTCGGCCAAGGTCCTCTCACGCAGCACCGAGTCGAGCAGGCCCCGCTCCTCGAGGAAGCGGAGCCAGGACGGCACGGCCTCCATCGCCGCCGCTGCCTGATGAAACTGGGGTCCCATGAAGTGGAGCAAGTCCGTCAGGAAGCGGTCGAACGTCTCGCGGTCCGGGCAAAGCACGTTCTCCGGCAGCCGCAGGGGCTGTCGGGGCCTGGGCCTTCTCTCTTCCCGGCGCATCATGGACTCAAGCAGGCTCTCCCGTGGCCGCAGCTCGCCCGCCAGCCGCCTCGGCACGTAGCTGTGGAGTTCGTTCGCGCCAAGTTCCGCCCTCGTGTAGGGCACACCCCTCTGGCGGAGGTACGCGACGAACTGGTTGCAGAGGTAGTTGAGCCTCTCACTGCCGGCTCTGGTAAGCTCCCAGCCGGGCTCGCCGTCGTCGCGCCGGCGCTGGACAACCTTGAAGTGGTCCAGGGCCAATGCCCGGGCAGATCGGCCGGACAGCGCCTCCAGGGCGGGGGCCAGCCCGCTCGGATCGAAGTCCTCGTCGAACTCCAGCCGCCGCAGGAGTTCGGGGTCGCCCGGATCGGGCGACGCAGCGTGCTCGAGGTAGTCGAAGACCTCGTAGAGGCGTAGCACTCCCGCAAACTCGGGCACTGCCCAGGACACCAACCCGGGCGCCTCCTGAACCTCTGGCCACGCCCGGCGCATGAGTTCCAGGAGAATGTCCAGGTGCCCATGGTAGGCAAGAAGGTGGATGGCGTTGTACACTGCGTCAACGTCCTTCCCCGCCTTCTCTCCCAGCTCGCGCGCCCACGTGCGGACGGCGTCGAGGTCCCCCGCGGCGAGGGCCGCGGCGATCATCCGATGCAGGTAGCGCGGCGCGTCGGCCTCGTAAACGTCGGGCAGGCTCTCGCGGAGGGCCTGGGTCAGCACGGCGAGACGGGTCCAGTCCTTCCGCTCCATCGCCTCGTCGTGGATCAGCGTGAGCATCTCGAACGCCCCGCCGTCAGCCATGCAATCCTCGTCGCCAACCTTCCCGAGGAAGAGCTGAATCTGGCCCTCATAGCCTGCGCCCTCGAACTCCTCCCAGAACGGGTCCCGATCCGCGTCCTTTGGGCCTTTCAGGAACTCCTCGACGTCGTCGAGCTTGGGGCTCGTGGCCGGCGGCTGGGCGGGCCTCTCGGCAGTCGCGTCGTCGCCGGACTCCGGCGCTTCCACGGCGGGCGGCAAGCTCCTCGCCCGCTCCGCGGCATCCTTCTTCAGGCAGCACTTCTTGTACTTCTTCCCGCTCCCGCACGGGCACGGGTCGTTGCGGCCAACGGCCATCGGGCATCTCCCGCCGCCTGCTGGTCAGGACGGCTTCTCGACCTCCCGCTGAAGCGGCTCAGGCAGCCGCGCCCAGAGGTGGGGATGGGCCTCGACCAGGCGCACCACATCGTCCGCCCCCCCGCCCGTCTGCCAATCGTAGAAGCGTCGTGCGGTCATTTCTGCCCGCTTGCACAACGGAGCCTAGTGGATGGCCATGCATGAGCAATGGTGATCTGCACCAATGAGGTGCTTCAGCCCCACTCGATCGCCCGTTGGGCCCCTACGGTCTATGCGACCGAGCACTCTCTGGAGGAACGTATCATCGTTCGAGCTGAAGTATCTGCTTGCGGCAAAGGCGAGAAGATCGGCGAGTTGGAGCGGACGCGTGTGCTTCGAATCGGCGAAATACGGCACGTCAATGATGTTGCCGAGATACCCCCATCGTGTCCCACGCTGATCGAACTCGGCCATGAGTTCACGAACCCGCGGCTCACGGCCCGACTCATCCATGATGAGCAGCCCCTTGTCCGGATGGCCGGCGCTGTACTGCCTCACAAGGAAGGTATTGAACCGCTGACAGATGTCCCCAAGGCAATCACTGAGTGCTTGATGGGGACTTGTGACAGCAGAGACGTGGATTGCGCTGATGAAGCCCACGAGATTGGGAAACCCTGCGCGAGCGATGACATCGTACGCCGTATTGAGTAGCTCTGTTCTCCGCTCCTGCGACATGGCGCGGAATCGGTCCTTGCCCGAGTGAATGCGTTGCGCGTGGAACTCAAACGGGACAGCGATGCCGGGGAAGAAGGCCTTCTGAACCGCATCCAGCTCGGCACACAGGCGGCGCACCTGCCCCTCGTGGACTGCGACTCCTCCGAGCACGAAGTTGTCTTGGGACTCCCAACCGTGAGGGTCCCCTGACTCGTCCACGTAGAAGAGGTACACGGCCCGCCCCAAGAAAAAGGCGACCGGCTGAGGACAACCCTCAACGAGCCAAATGGTTGGCCCTACCAGTCGCGCAATCATACTACCACGGGCGCGCGGCAGAGTCAAATCCCGTACACCTGAATCATCCCTTCCGTCCAGCCAGCCGGGCGCGGACGCGCAGGCGCAGGGCGTTGAGGCGGATGAAGCCCGTGGCGTCCGCCTGGTTGTAGACCTGGTCGGCGCCAAATGTGGCCAGCTCGGGGTTGTAGAGCAACACGTCCTTCGGGGCCTTGCGGCCGACGACGGTGATGCCGCCCTTGAGGAGCTTGAGCCGCGCCGTGCCGGTCACGTTCTCCTGAGCTTTGTCCACCGCAGCCTGGAGCATCTCGCGCTCGGGGGAGAACCAGAAGCCGTAGTAGACAAGCTCGGCGTAGCGGGGAATCCAACTGTCCCGCAGGTGCATCACCTCGCGGTCCATCGTGATGGACTCGACCGCGCGATGCGCGGCGTGGAGGATGCTGCCGCCGGGGGTTTCATACACGCCACGGCACTTGATGCCCACGAAGCGGTTCTCCACCATGTCCACCCGCCCGACGCCGTTCTTGCCGCCGACGTCGTTCAGATAGGCGAGGAGCTTGGCCGGGCTCATCCGCTTGCCGTCCACGGCCACTGGATTGCCCTTCTCGTACTCGACCTCGATGTAGGTTGGCTTGTTGGGGGCCTTCTCGGGCGGGACGGCGAGGACGAATGTGCTGGCGGGCGGCTCTGCCCACGGGTCCTCGAGCACGCCGCCCTCGAAGCTCAGGTGCAGGAGATTGCGGTCCATGCTGTAGGGTTTGGCCTTCGTGACGGGCACGGGGATGCCGTGCTTCTTGGCATAGGCGATGAGCGCGTCGCGGGAGTTGAGGCTCCACTCGCGCCAGGGGGCGATGATGCGGATTTCGGGGTTGAGGGCGAAGGCGGTCAGCTCGAAGCGCACCTGGTCGTTGCCCTTGCCCGTCGCGCCGTGGGCAATCGCGTCGGCGCCCTCAATTCGCGCGATCTCGACCTGCCGCTTGGCGATGAGCGGGCGTGCGATCGAGGTGCCGAGCATGTACGCGCCCTCATAGATCGCATTCGCCCGCAGCATGGGGAACACGAAATCGCGCACGAACTCCTCGCGCACGTCCTCGATGTAGACCTTGCTCGCGCCGGTCTTTAGGGCCTTGGCGCGCACGGGCTGGAGTTCCTCGCCCTGCCCCAGGTCGGCGCAAAAGGCGATGACCTCGCAGCGATAGGTCTCGATGAGCCACTTCAGGATCACCGAGGTGTCGAGGCCGCCGGAGTACGCCAGAACGATCTTCTTGGGGTTGCTTGCCATCTACGGTTCTCCATCGGAAAAAGGCGTGTTGAGGAATGACCCGTCCCGCGTGCCGCGTGCCAAGAGAAGAAAGCCTGGCCGGTCTTTCTGGCTCTAGGCACGCGGGACGCGGGACGCGGGACGGGTCCCTCACCTCTCGAACCTG
>VGYV01000490.1 GCA_016872855.1 Planctomycetota bacterium | reverse complement strand
CATCGAGGTCACGCGCACCGGCGCCGATACCACGCTGGGCCACGTCCGCCAGCTCATCGCCGACGCCGAGCGCACCCGCATTCCCCTCATGCGCATCATTGACCAGCACAGCCAGTGGTACACCCCCACGATGCTCATGATCGTTGCGCTCATCTACTTCTTCACCCGTGACCCCAACCGCGCCATCTCGGCCCTCGTCCTCGTCTGCCCTTGCGCCTTCATCCTCGCCACGCCCACGGCCATGGTCGCCGGCCTCTCCGCCGCCGCCCGCCTGGGCGTCCTCATCAAGAACGTCCAGGACCTCGAAACCGCCGGGCGCGTCAACGCCGTGGTCTTCGACAAGACCGGCACCCTCACGATGGGCGACCTGGCCGTCACACGCCTCCAGCCAGCCCCAGGCGTCCAGCCCGAGGAACTTCTCCGCCTCGCCGCCAGCGTCGAGCGCAACTCGAACCACCCCGTGGCGAAGGCAGTGACTGCCGTGGCCCGCGAGGCCAAGCTCGCCCTGGCCGAGGCGACCGACTTCCACGAAGAGGCCGGCCGAGGCGTCCGCGGGGGGGTGGACGGCGCGGTCGTCCTCGTCGGCCGGCAGAGCTGGCTGGCCGACGAGAAGGCCGATCTCGGCCCCCTCGCCGCGCCCGAGCTCGCCCCCCCCGAAAACCTCAGCGTCCTCTTCGTCGCCCGCGGCGGCAAGGCCATCGGCTGGATCGGCCTCGAAGACACCCCACGCCCCGAAGCCGTCCACGCCGTCCAGGACCTCCGCTCCCACGGCATCGCCCGCATCCTCATGCTCACGGGCGACAAGGCCGCCGTCGCCAACAAAGTCGCGGCCGAGCTCGGCTGCACCGACGTCCAGGCCGAATGCCTCCCCCAGGCCAAGCTCGACACCGTACGCAAGCTCCGCGAGGGCGGCTACTTCGTCGCCGTCGTCGGCGACGGCGTGAACGACGCGCCTGCCCTCGCCGCCGGCGACATCGGCGTCGCGATGGGCGCCGCCGGCTCCGACGTCGCCATCAACTCCGCCACCATCGCCCTCATGTCCAACGACCTCCGCCGCCTCCCCTTCCTCGTCCGCCTCTCCGCCAAGACCCGCACCCTCGTCCTCCAGAACCTCGTCTTCGGCCTCCTCTTCATGCTCGGCGGCCTCACCTTCGCCGGCTTCGGCTGGATGACCCCCATCCTCGCCGCGCTCCTCCACAACGTCAGCTCCTTCATCGTCATCTTCAACAGCGCGCGCCTTGTGAGAATGGGTGAGGAGCTTTCGCCGCATGTCACCCCGCAACAGTGAGGGGATGAATGGATGAATGGATGGATGGATGGATGAATGAATGATAAGACAGGGGCCTGAGTTCTCTCTCTCATCCATTCATCCACCCATCCATCCCTCCTCTCTCTGCGCAGGACCCAGTTGATGGCCCAGAAGTCTGACGACTACGCCGTCCAGACCCTTCAGCTCACCAAGGTCTTCCGCGACTTCTGGCGGCGGCCCAAGGTCAGGGCCGTGGACCAGCTCACGCTCGACGTCCGCCGGGGCGAGGTCTTCGGCCTCCTCGGCCCCAACGGCTCGGGCAAGAGCACCACGATCAAGCTCCTCCTCGGCCTTCTCTTCCCCACCAGCGGCGGCATCCGCGTCCTCGGCCGCCCGCCCCGCGATGTGAGCGTCAAGGCCCGCCTCGGCTTTCTCCCCGAGGAGACGTATCTCTACCCCTACCTGAACGCCGCCGAGACGCTCGAGTTCTTCGGCCGCCTCAGCGGCCTGTCGCGCCACGAGCGCCGCCGCCGCGTCGGCGCCCTCATCGAAATGGTCGGCCTCGGCCACGTCCGCAACCGCCCCCTCCGCGAATACTCCAAGGGCATGGCCCGCCGCATCGGCCTCGCCCAGGCACTCGTCAACGACCCTGAGTTGCTGCTGCTCGACGAGCCGACCACCGGCCTCGACCCCCTCGGCGCCCGGGAGGTGAAGGATCTCATCCTGGAACTCAAGAAACGTGGCAAGACCGTCCTCCTGTGCAGCCACCTCCTCGCCCACGCCGAGGACGTGTGCGACCGCATCGGCATCCTCTACGGCGGCAAGCTCTGCGTCTCCGGCTCCGTCGCCACCCTCCTCGCCAAGAGCCAGCTCACACAGATCACCCTCCCCGCGCTCCCGCCCGAGGAGACCGCCCGCGTGCGGACCCTCTTGGGCGAGTTCGCGCAGCCCGACGCCATCGAGGTGGGGCACCCCGTGGACCGCCTGGAGAGCTTCTTCCTGCGTGCCATCGAGGAGGCCCGCCAGGCCCGGCCCGAGACCGGCGGCGCCGCCGCCGGCCGCTTCGAGCCCAGCCTCTTCCGCAAGCTCGAAGCCCCCGCCGAGGTCATCGAGCGCCTCACCCGCCCAGTCGAACCCCCGCCGGTCGAAGCCCCTCCGCCCTCCGAGCCTGTGGGAGCGGAGCCCGATGTCCGCCGCGAGATTCTCGAACGCCTGACCGAGAAGCCGGCGGCAGTTGAGTCGCCCGCCGAAGACACGGTTGGCCAAGCCAACCGTGCCACGGAGGAGCCGGCGGACGCAGAGGAGCGCCGCTCCGTGCTCGACCGCCTGGTCCAGAAGCCCAAGCCCGACTCCGACGCCACGAGGAAGCCCTCGCCATGACCGCCACGGCTCGCCATCGCGTGGCAGCGCTCACCTTCGCAGGGGGCCTTGTGGCGCACCTGGCGGCAGGCGGGCTCTCCCTCCTCTTCGACGCGCCGGCCGTCTTCAGGGCCGTCCGCATCCTCGCCACCGTCGTCGCCCTCGGCGCCGCCCTCGCCCTCTTCCTCGACCGCGCCGTCTGGACCATCGCCCGCAACACCATCGCACAGGCTGTCCGCGTCAAGCTTGCCTTCGTCATCATGGCCGCCTACCTCGTCCTGGTCCTCGCCATCCCGTTCACCGTCAGGGGCGATGGCACGCTCCGCGGCCTCCTCAACGTCGTGATCAACTACTCGCTCATCGTCGGCGGCCTCCTCCTGGGCATTCTGAGCCTCACGCTCTCGACCACCTCGCTCTGGAGCGAGTTCCGCGACAGGCAGATCTTCCTCCTCGAGGCCAAGCCGCTCCGCCGCTGGCAGGTGCTGTTGGGGAAGCTCCTCGGCATCCTCCTCATCAATGCCGCTCTCCTCGCCTTCATGGGCCTCGTCACCTGGGGCAGTGTCCACTACCTCGTCGCTCGGGCCGAGCGCGCGGCCGCCCGCATCCCCGCCGCCGAGTCCTTCAAGAAGTCCCAGGCCGAGAAGGGCCTCCGCGACGCCCGCGAGCAGATTCTCGCCGCGCGCCGCACTGTGCTGCCCGACCCTCCCCCTGAGAGCGACCTTGAGGAGTTCATCCGCCGCAACCTCGACATGCGCGCACGCCAGCTCGAACACCCCGAGCGCCTGCCCCCCGAGGCCAAGGGCATCCCCGACGAGGCAACACGCAGGGCCATCATCCGCAACCTCGCCGCCGCACAGCTCGCCGCCGAGTTCCGGGGCCTCGTCAACGCCGTCCCACCCCTCTTCACCCGCGTCTGGCGCTTCTCCGGCCTCACCGCCGTCCCCAGGACCCGCCAGGCCACCGTCACCCTGCGCTTCAAGTTCTTCAGTTCGGACCGCAAGTCCGAGGAGCCCGACCACGTCTGCTGGGAGTTCGGCGTCCCCAATCGCACCAAGTGGTACCAGTCCCGGCCCGACGCCGCCTACCTGCCCGACGAGGTGCACGAATTGCAGGTGCCTGCCGACGCCATTGACCAGGAGGGCGTGCTGGAGGTCCGCTTCACCAACCGCGAGCCGCGCAAGCCCACGCTCATCTTCAGCTCGACCGACTCCATCCAGGTGCTCATCCCGGTCGGCGGCTTCGCAGGCAACCTCGTCCGTGCCCTTGCCGTGATCTTCCTCGAAGTGCTCTTCATCACCATCCTCGGCCTCTTCTGCTCCGCCTTCCTCGGCTTCCCTGTCTCCCCCATCGTCGCGCTCGCCATCCTCCTCCTCACCCTGCTCGCCAGCACCGTCAAGGGGGAGCTGGACAAGGGCTTCACGTTCGACCAGAACCTCACCTCCCCCGTCGCCCGGGCGGCCGAGAAGGTCACCCGCGTCGTCACCACCGTGCTCGACGCCGTCCTGCCGCCCTTCCACAAGTTCACCCCCTCGGCGCTCGTCAGCTCCGGAGAGGAGGTCTCGCTCGGTCTCGTCCACGAGGCCACCTGGAGCCTCGCCCTCGTCTACGGCGGCCTCCTGATGCTCCTGGGCATGCACATCTTCGAGCGCCGCGAGATTGGATTGGCAGTGCCATGAGACCTGCCAGCGCCAGCACAATCCGCCGTTGGGCCTTCGCCGCCGCCGCTCTCGCCTGCGCCATCCTGGCCGGCCTGGTCGCCACCGAACTCCAGCGCCAGGCCCAGGTCCACGACCTCCGCGGCCACGCCGGCGACGCCAAGGTGCCCCCAGGCGTCGCCCTCCTCACCAAGGCCACCGGCGGCTTCCGCGCCATGTTCCTCATCGCACTCTGGATCCGAGCCACCGACCTCCAGGACTCCGGGAAGCTCTTCGAGCTCAACGACCTCTACCGCCTGATCACCCAGCTCGAACCCCGCTTCTCAGGCGTCTGGGCCTACTGGGCCTGGAACGTCGCCTACAACTGCTCCGTGAAGTTCCGCGGCCCCAGCCCACTTGTCCCCCCCACCAGCCCCGAGGACTGGCGCAGGCAGCTCAGCGTCAACCGCTCCCTCGCCTGGGAGCGCTGGCGCTGGGTCAAGCTCGGCATCGAAATCCTACGCGACGACGGCATCCAGCTCAACCCCAAGGCACCCATCCTCTACCGCGAGCTCGGCTGGATCTACAGCCACAAGATCGCCCAGGACAGCGACGACGCGCACTTCTACTACAAGGTCTTCCTCGCCGAGGAGATCGAGGACGCCCTCGGCGCACCCGACTACGTTCCCACAGGAGGAGGCAAAGGCCCACTCGCCCCGAGCTACCTCGCGCGGCTCAAGGCCATCGCCGCCGCACCCAAGACCCGAGACGACCTGCTCCGCGACCCAGCGGTGAAAGACCTGGTCGAGTCCCTCAAGAAGGCGGACGTTGACCCCTTCGCCAGGTCCCTCGACGTGGCGAACCGCGCCGTAGCACTCCCCCCCAAGGCCCTCGATGCCCTGAACAGCGAGGCGAACGCCGCGGCCGCGGCCAAGCTCGAAACCTACCTCCGCGCCACGCACCTCCGCGACCGCATGAAGCTCGACGTCAACCGCATGCTCGGCCTCATGACCAAATACGGCTCCATAGACTGGCGCCTCCCCGACGCCCAGGCCCTCTATTGGAACGACATCAGCGTGGAAGTCTTCGGCGCTGACCTCTTCGCCGTCGCAAACGCCGACCGCACGCTCTTCCACTCCTTCGTCCAGCTCTACTACCACGGCTACCTCCGCTTCCACCGTGGCTCCGACGATGAGATACCCACATGGGTCGCCTCCCCGAACTTCGGCTTCCTCGACGCCGTCATACGCCTCCGCGAATGGATCGCGGAGCGCCACAAGGACAGCGAGTACGCCGCCGAACCCACCCGCGAGGGCTACCTCAACTTCCTCCGACAGGCCATCCTCGACCTCTATCTCCACCACGACCCGAAGCGCGCTGCGGCCCTCCTCGAGCAGCTCAACAAGCTCGGCGGCGCAGAGCCGGCCTCTCTCGACCAGTTCGTCCAGAAGCGCTATGACCAGCTCCTCGAGGGCATGACCATCCAGCAGGCCATGAACCTCGTCCGCGACTTCTTCTTCCGTTCCCTCATGTGGGCATCGCTGGGCGACACCGACCGCGCCCTCGGCGAGCAGAACCAGGCCGAAGCACTCTACCACCGCTACCGACAGCAGAACCTCGCCCCGCGCATCCTCGTCCAGATCCCCACCCTGCGCGAGCTCTGGCTCGACGCCCTGGCCGAAGCCGTCCGCCGCCTCCGAAAGTTCCAGGTGGACGAGCTCCGCCGCCTCTACCCCTCCGACGTCGAACTCATCGAGAAGCAGTTCAAGAGACTCCAGGAGGAGTCCCTGAAGCGCCTCCCCCCTGCTCCTGCCCCCCCGAACAAGAAGTGACCGCTCCGCTCCTTCGTGCCCGCCGCCCCATAGTGGGTCAACCCACCCCTCCCACAGGGTTGCCCCACTATGGGCGCTTTGGCCAATAACGCCCCTTTTCGGCCTTCCCCTCCATTGTGGGTCATCCCCCCACTACTGATCTGACCCACAATGGGCGGAGCCAGCCTCGAATGGCGTGAAGATGGGGCGGCGCGAGGCTCGGGAGAACAGATGAAGACTGCCTAACCCGCATTTCTCACCAACCGGCCCAGCTCCGAAGGAGCGATAGGGTGTAGCCGGCGGCGTAAGCCGCCGGAAAGGGGATGCCAGAGGCGTAGCCCCGACGGGGCGGAAGGGGCGCGCTGTCGTGCCG
>VGYV01000489.1 GCA_016872855.1 Planctomycetota bacterium | reverse complement strand
GCGGCCCAAGGGCGCCCACCCACCCGCCGGGAAGGAGGGAGAGAAACCTCCCGCCGGGAAAGAGGGAGAGAGACCTCCTGAGAAGCATCCCCCAGACAAGGAAGGCACGCCGATCAAGCCGCCGCGGGTCCCGGTGGACCCGGGCATCAGGCTGCCGCAGCCACCGCCGCTGTGCGGGTTCTTCCAAGAGGAGCTCAAGAGGACAGTCTGGAGCGGGTGGCGCGCGAAGGGAGGGCGGACCGTCGCTCTGCCTGGCAGGGACCCCGCGTTCATCGTCCAGTGGGAAGCCACTATCGAGAACGAGTTCGAGGTCATCGGGAAATGCGGCTTGCCTCTGGGCCATGCGGGCGACCACAAGCCTCCGAAGCGGCTCGAATACCGAGGCCAGAAGACTGTCACGGAGGAAGAGAGCTATCCCGCGGGAACCAAGCGCCCCCAGCCTCCTCCTCCGCTCCCGCTGCCCCTCAAGGGGCAATGACGGGATATGGGGTCAGGGGGGATGGGGCCAGTTCGTAGACCGGAAGTCCACGTCGCCTTGCGCAGGTCGCAGGGACGTGTGCGTCGCTCACTCAAGGAGGAGCACCTCGGCTTCGTCGAGGCGGGGGAGAGCGACGGTGATGGCGTCGGGCGACTTGGTGATGGGGAGCTGCTTTTCGAGCCAAGCGGCGGTGACGCGGGAGACGTCGCCCGCCCCACGAATGGCGATGGTGAGGTTTTCGCAGGGGACGAGCTCGCGGCCCTTGTAGGCCCAGTTCACCAGGGCGACTGCCCGCTTGCCGGTGGCCTTGTTGCGGACGAGGATGCCCTCGACCAGAGGCTGCGAGGCGTCTACAACGGGCTTCACGGCCTCCAGCGCCGGAGCGGCAACCATGCGGCGCAGGACGGGGTCGAAGTCGAGCGACATATCGAATTCGTCGCGGTGCGCACGGGCCGCGTACTCCAGCCCGATGAACAGGCCAGCGACTATGGCCTGCCCCTTGCCGAACGGGTGGCGGGTGACGGCGGCGGCGCCGTCCGCAAACTTCGTGAGGGCCTCCGCGCCCTCCCCAGGCTGAAGCGCCTCGCGGCCAACGGCGAGCCCCCTCCCATCCAGCATCGCCCCGGCGGGCATGGGCTTCGGGTCCCTGAACGTGGCGAGCCCCGTTGCGCCATAGCGTCGGACCTCGCACCATAGCTCGGGGGCGTTGCGCTTCTTGAGGCCGAGGACGGGCGCGAGGGTATCCAGGGGCTGGTTGGCCTCGTCGAAGGCCAGGCCGCCGGCGCTGGTGTAGAGCGTGCCGCCGGCCTTCACCCAGTCGGCCAGCTTCGCCGCGGCCGAGCGCTTGAGGTGGCTGCCACTGACGTAGATGACCTTGTACTGGGAAAAGACTCCAGGAGTCTTTTCTCCGGAGAACCCTTCGGGCGCTGCGCGGAAAAGACTCCTGGTGTCTTTTCCCGCCAGCATCTCCTCGTCGAGCGGGTCAACGGGCACGTGGGCGTGCTGGAGCGCGGTGTAGACCCATTTGCCGTTCTCCCAGTCGGCGGCGCTCCCCCAATACTCGGATGACAGGGGCCGAACGACTGCGACCTCGGCGGGAACTGCCCACGTGCCGCCGTAGAGCACATCCTCGGCGGCGGCGATGATGCGAGCGGCCTTGCTCACGAGCACCAGGTCGTCGGGGCGCTGGGAGAAGCTGTCGCCCTTCGAGTAGTCGGGGCCGTAGGTGTACCAGAAGAGCATCGTCGCGCCGCGGCTGAGGGCGGCGAGGGCGCGCTGGATGGGCGCGCCGCGATGGGGCTTGACGTAGATGCCGAAGCACTTGCCCATCTTCTCCGAGACAACCCGCCCCACATCGCACAGATAGCTGTCCCACTGCCATACCCGGGGGTCGCGGTTCGAGGTTTCATACACGAAGGCGTTGTCGGCGTGGCGATAGAAGTCGAAGAAATCCAGGCTGTGCCCGCCCATGAGGAAGTTGTTGCCGCGGAGGGCGAAGGAGAAGACCCATGGCTGCTGTCCGGCGCCGGCCCCTGTCCCCTCAGCTCCACCCTCACCCTTCCCTCTCCCTGGAAGGGAGAGGGGTTCAGACGCGCCCTTCCCTTTGGGTGGGGCTTGCTCAGACACCCCCCTCCCTTTCAGGGAGGGGGTAGGGGGAGGGTTGGACTCCGCGAGAGCCTTGCGCTTGGCCTCGTTGGCCTTGTCGCAGGCGTCGCGGAGCGGAGTGAAGAGGCGGGCCGAGGCGATGCAGTTGAAGCGCCGCGAGAGATAAGTGAGGAGGCCCCAGCCGCGCTCGGGCAGCCAGGGCTCCTTGGGCAACTGCACGGGCCAGTCGGCGGGCGGGGCGTAGACGTTCGGGCGGACCTCCGACCAGTCCTTCGCCCCGAAATCGGCAAGCGTGAGGCCCTGGCCCTTGACAAACTCGCGGAAGCCCTCGATGCAGCGGGGGCAGACGGACTGGTGGCCCTTCCCCTCGGGCGCTCCGTCGAAGACGCTCCCAATCTCGTCCACGGTGAGGGGCCAGACCTCGTCCACGCGCGGCTTGAGCGCGACGTCGAGCGTGTGCTGAATCCCCTCGGCGATGCGCTTGGCCACGTCGGGATGATAGGGACAGCCGGCGCCCTCGGGCACACTGGTCGGGTTGCCGCCGCGCTCGGGCCGGCGCACGGCGGGCACGGGATAGCCCATGCCGTGCAGCTCGCGGATGCGGGCGAACTCGGCGGCGATGCCAACGCGATTGTCAATGCTCTCGAAGACGTAGGGTGCGGCGCCGCGGAGGCCGGTGAGGCCCAGTTGCCGCAAGGCGCGCAACTCAGCCTCCACGATAGCCCGATTCGTGTGGCGGATGCCGTAACCAACCCCCTCGCCGTAGCCCCCGCAGTCGGTGAGGATGCCGAAGCGCCTCGGCACCGGGCGCTTCGCCCACGGCAGGGCCTCGAGCAGTTCCACCCGCCGCCGCGCATACTCGCTCAGGCCGCACAACTCGTCGAGGAACTCCTTGCTTTCGGGCGTCACGTCGCCCCCGAGCCGATAGAGGGGCAGGACGAGGCCGACCGTTGGCCCCTCGGGGCCTGTCTCGGTGAGGCGCTTGACGACCTTGCCCTTGTAGCTGAACTCGAACTCGACCTCGGCGCCCTTGAGCGTGCGCGAGTCAGTCTTCAGCCCTTCGAGCATGAAGGTGACGAACGCCTTGCCGCTGACCTTGAGCGATGCGACGGGCACGCTGGGCGACCAGGCGCCCCGCTTGAGATAGAGGTAGCGATACGCCTTGTCCTCGACGACCACGGCCTCTTTCGCCACCGGCTCGCCGACCTCATCGAGTTGAATGTCACCGCCCTTCGGCTGCTCGCCGGGCTTGACGGCGGGGCCTTTGGGCGCGGCGTAGGTGAGCGCGGTCAGCTCGCCGCGCGTCACCGAGCCGCCCAGCCCCTCTCCGCCCCAGCGCCACTGGATGCGGGCCGGCACGTCGGGCGTCAGCGCCGTCACCCGCGCGCGGAACACGAACTCCTTGGGAATCTCGCCTGCCTGGCCTGGGTATGGCACAGGGACGAGGAGCGCGACCACCAGACCGAGCAACGCGCGGCGCCTACCCCATGTCATTCCGAGCGGAGCCCTTCGGCTTCGCTCAGGGCAGGCTCCGCGAAGTCGAGGAATCTCTCCTCGTCTGCGCGCAAGCCCAAGAGAGATGCCTCGACTTCGCTCGGCATGACATGGGGGATGAAGCGCCGCCAGGCACGCGGCACGTGGCACGCGGCACGCGACGGACTTCCTTTGGTTCATGGCTGCCGCTCCGACTCGGGGATGTGGATGACGCTCAGGGCACAGGCGTCCCAGACCAGCTCCCGCCCCTTCATCGCCCCGAAGCTGCCGTTCCAGGTCACGTACACCTTGTCGCCCCTGGGGTCTACGGCGAGGCTGAAGGTGCCCACGGGGATGTAGCCGCACTTCTCCTTGAGGAAGGGGTAGAGGAAGGCGATGACCTTGTGGGATTTCTTCTGCACGTCGAACTGCACAATGGGCGCGCCGTCGCGCTCCGCGCCCCCGTTCGCGCCGGGCACGTAGTAGAGGTAGCGCCCAGCCGGGTCGGCGTCCAGTGCCGCAACGTAGTTCTGGCTGCCGATGACCGCGGAGCCGATGCCCTCGACCAGGTTGGCCTTGGGGTTCACGCGCCAGAGCACCGCGTCGCCCTCGGGGGCGACAGTGTAGACGCAGCCGTCGGGCAGCTCGCGCGTGGCGGCCCGCAGGCCGATCTCGACGCCGAGCTTCGTGACCTTGCCTGTGTCGGGGTCATAGCACGAGAGCGGCCCCTGGGCGCCCGGTACGAAGTAGACGCGGCCCGTGGAGGGGGTGAAGATGAGGGCGCCGGTCGGGCCGCCGTCGCACGAGAAGAGCAGCCGCTTCGCCTTCAGGCCGTAGGCGAAGAACTTCGCGGCGTCGCCCCTGCCGTCGGCGGGCACGGCGCCGCCGTAGAGGATGAGACGCTTGGGGTCGAGCACCGTGCACGGGAGCGAGTGCTTCGCCACGGGTTGGCCGACGGCTTCGGCCTTGCCCGACTGCGGGTCGCAGCGGAACACCCAGTCGCCATCGAAGGGCTGCCGTCCCGAGCCGGCCGCGACGCGGCAGGTGGCG
The DNA here is from genome assembly GCA_016872855.1 of Planctomycetota bacterium. Lineage (GTDB taxonomy): Bacteria > Planctomycetota > PUPC01 > DSUN01 > DSUN01 > DSUN01. The sequence goes on along the minus strand of VGYV01000489.1, from coordinate 1,830 downwards.
GCGTAGAGCCAGCCGTCGCTGCCCCGGGCGAGCGGCGCGGCGATCATGCCCGGAGAGTAGCTGCCCTTGGGCAGGCCGAGGGCCTTCCGCACGTCGGCCAGTTCGCGCAGTTGCTTCGAGGCGGGGTCGTAGGCGTAGAGGAAGCAGGCGCCCCCTGCCCCGTTGTGGTCGCCGATGGAGGAGTAGTACTGGCCGTTGGCGGCCAGGCCGCCGCCCCAGCACGACCAGGGGTTGCCGCGATAGGTCTGGCACGGGTAGTAGAGGAAGTCGAGGGTCGGCGTGGCCTTGGCCACTCGCACGCCGGCCAGGAGGGTCATGATCGGCGGGCCGCGGAGCACCTCGGGCGATTGCGCCGTCGCCACGGCCCGGCCGCTCGGGAGGCGCGGCGGGAAGCGCGCCTCGACGCCCCGGGCTGCGCCACAGACCACAGCTAACAGGGCCAGCCAGAGGACATTCCGCGCCCCTCGGCGCGCGGCACGGGGCGCGCTGGACGGGGCCCCGCGTCTCGTCATTCCGAGCGGAGCGGAGCGAAGTCGAGGAATCTCTCTTGTCCTGGGGCCAATGCAGGGAGAGATGCCTCGACTTCGCTCGGCATGACCCACGTGGTGGGGCGCCACTTGGCACGCGGGACGCGGGACGCGGGACGCATCGCTCATGCCTTCATCCCCCTTGCGCCGCGGCAATCAGGCGCTTGGCCAGCACACGGCAGAGCACCCACAGCGCGTCGAGGGGCAATTGGCGGTGGGCGCGCTTGTCGAGCAGGAACTTCGCGCGGGCAGGGAACTCGTCGTCGGCGGCCCACAGGATGACGATGACAGGCACACGAGGAAGCGCGGGGAACTGGTAGGCGGCATCCCCCATCTCGACAGGGCGGCCGCCAAGAGCTTCAGCGGCCTTGCGAAAAACACCGAGCCGCTCGCCAAACGCCTTCTCCAGCCCATCCGTCGGCATGGGGTGGGGGCCGCGGAAAAAGAAATCGCCGTAGGGCAGGCTCTTCGGGTCTACCCACTCGCCCGCGAGCGGCTCGTCCTGCGCGACGAGGAGGTACTGGAGCTCGACAAGCGTCGCGTCGTAGCCGCCGGCGCCATCGGCCCGCCGCTCGGCGGGGGCCACGCGCACCTCGCTGCCGCACACGGGCACGACATAGGCATTGAGGGCCGCGTCGTAGGCCACGGCGGCGCGCGCCACCACCTCGTCCGGCCGCGCCGCCGCCAGCCGCTCCCACAGCACGCCAATCGGGTCCTGCTTCTCCGCCATATGCAATGAGCCCACGGGTTGCCGTATCCGCCACCGCCCCGATTATACACACTCGGCGTGGGCCGCTCAACGCCTTCGGTGGGAGGGATGCGGTTGCTCCCCTCCCGCATGCGTGCCCCCACCCAGCGCAGAGCCGCCGCGTGTGCCGGTGCCCAAGCCGTCTGTGAACAACATTGCAGAGTTGAACAACTCCGTAATTTTACTCCCCGCGACGCACTCGGGCAGGAAACTGCCCAAGCCTTCGGACCGCTCCCCTCCGCGAGCGGCGACACCGCTCAGAGCCGCCGCGCGTGCCGGTGCCCAAGCCGTCTGCGAGCAACATTGCAGAGTTGAACAACTCCGTAATGTTGTTCCCCGCGGCGCACTCGAACGGGGAACTCGGCGAGCTTGCGCCGCGCTCCCGTCAGCCAGCGGCGACATCGCTCAGAGCCGCTGCGCGTACCGGTGCCAAAGCCGCCTGCGAGCAACATTGCAGAGTTGAACAACTCCGTAATGTTGTTCCCCGCGGCGCACTCGAACGGGGAACTCGGCGAGCTTGCGCCGCGCTCCCGTCAGCCAGCGGCGACACCGCTC
>VGYV01000488.1 GCA_016872855.1 Planctomycetota bacterium | reverse complement strand
TGTTGTGCCTGCGCCTTCGGGACTATCGCGAGCACTTCCACGACGCCCTCTGACAGATCATAGAAAACACGGATTTCACCCACACGCAGCCGGTAGCCGGGACGCCGGACGCCGCGAAGCCGCTTGATGCGGCTCTTGCTGACTCTGCCGGGCTCGTGGCGAAGGTGCTTCTCCATGGCGTTCTTCGCCATCGCGCGGTCAGGAGCGTGCAGCCTCTTGAGGTCTTCCACGGCTTCCGGCGCCAAGACGATGGCGTGGCGCATTCTGGCTACAGTATAGCCAGAATTCCATTCTACCGGCAACCAGGACCGCGCCGGAGGCGAAGCAGGTGCTCGTGGGGCGACAGACACGACCGAGGCGCGACCGTGAGGGAGCGCTCCGGGTCGTTTCTCTGGGCTGCCAGAGTCAACCCAGCAGCTCGAGTTCAATCCGCTTGGCCGAAGCGTCCAGAGCCGCGGCGCGGAAGTTGCAGCGGTTGCATTGTGACTGGCTCGCGGGCCCTTGCGCGGAAGGCGGAGCGGTGCTGTAATCGACAGTGTAGAAGTACCCGGCGGCATTGCGCCGGTCCGGGATGCGAGGGTGTCGGAGTAAGGTGGTTCAGGCCAGGACGAAGGCCATGGCGTACGTGCCCGGGCACAAGGCGGACGTTTTCATCAGCTACTGCCATGAGGACGACGTTGCGTGGATCCAGAGGTTCAAGAACGACCTGGAGAACGCGCTCGTGCGAAAGCTCCGGGCGCGAACCAAGCCTGAGATCTTCTTTGACAAGGAGGACATCCGGGCCGGGCGGAAGTTTGACGAGCACATTCCGGCGTGCCTTGAGGCCACGGGTTTCTTTGTGGCGCTGGTTTCCCACCGGTATAACACGAGCACCTATTGCAAGCACAGGGAACTGGCGAAGTTCCTTCGCTGCGCCCCTGAATCGGACCGCGTGATCCAGGTTTGGCTGGACCGCGCAGCCGATCTTCCGATAGGCGACGCCAAGGCAGTCGAGTTCGCCGATTCGAAGCGCGCTTTTGTTCCGGGCACAAATGAGTACAGCAACGCTTTGCTGAGCGTCTACGAGCCGATTGTGGACAAGCTCGACAAGCTCTACGCCGCCTCGAAGATGATCTTTCTGGCCTGGTCGGACGATCCGGAGCTGGAGAACGAACGGGAGCACTTGAGGCAGGAAATCGAGGGGCGGGGGCTCCGGATCTATCCCAAGGCGATTGCGGAGTTCGAGGGGGAGATCCGGCTGCGGGACGCGTTGCAGGAGTCATCGGCGAGCGTACACTTTTTCGGAGCCACAGTCGAGCCGTTTGCGGAACAACAGTTGCGGATCGCGGTGGAGGTCGCGGTGCAGAAGGAGCAGCCGTGCGTGGTGGTGGCGTCGCGCAATCCCGCAGAGACCCGGCGCGGGCCGGCGGGGTCGCCCGCGCCGATCTACCTCGAGCAGGGGAACCCGACCATCGCTATCGCCAACGCAGTCGATGCGGTGCTGGGCCGCGTCAAACGGGATGACCCGGACCCGCAGGCGACACTGGGCAGGACCGGGCTGTTCTTGGTGTTCAAGCCGGACTCGGACGCGACCCTCGGAATCCGCACGCGCCAGAGGATCGTCAACCGCGGGCCCTTCGAGGTCATCGAGCCGGCACGCAGCGCTGCGGCGGAGTCCCGCTACGACCAGCTTGAGCGCGCAAAGGCGGCGGTCCTATGCTGTCGCAAGGCGGGCCGGAAGTGGCTCCACGATGAATTCGAGGCGCTCAATGCCGCGATCGCGATGCAACAGCTTTACGAACTACGGCGGGTCCTCCTGCTGACGTCCCCGGAGGGCACAAACGGCTTCGAGCTGGGAGAGCAGGACCGCCTCCTGCGGTCGGTAGAGGAACTGGACGGCTTCCTGGGCGAGTTGCAGCGAGCGGCCACATGACGACGGAATCGCCGACAGTTGCCGTCCAGAACCCCTACCCGGGCCTGCGGACGTACGAGACCCACGAATGGGAGCACTTCTTCGGACGCAACCGGCAGATCGATGAACTGCTGGTGCGGCTGCGGGATCACCGGTTTGTAGCGGTGGTGGGTCTTTCCGGGTCGGGCAAGTCCTCGCTGGTGCGGGCCGGGCTGATCCATAGGCTCGAGGTCGGGCACCTGACCGGTGCAGGCGCGCGGTGGCGGGTAGCCCTCTTCCGGCCTGGGGCGCAGCCGCTCGAGGCGCTGGCGCCGGCCCTGGACGAAACCCTGGGCCCGATACCGGAGCGCGCGGAAGCCTTGAGCCGGAGCACGCAAGCGCTTGTGCACGCCACCCGCGCCGGGCGGAGGCCCGAGGAGAACCTGCTGCTGGTGGTGGATCAATTCGAGGAGATCTTTCGCTTTCAGCAGGAGAAGGAGCTGAGCCCGCGCGATGCCGCGCACTTCGTCGAGCTGCTGCTGGCCGCCGAGCAGGACCTCTCGCCGGACTACCGGGTCTACGTGGTGCTGACCATGCGCAGCGACTATCTGGGCGACTGTGCGCAGTTCGAGGGGCTGCCGGAAGCGCTGAATCGCTGCCAGTACCTCGTGCCGCGAATGACCGGCGAGCAGATGGCGGAGGCGATCGAGGGGCCGGCGGCCCTGACGGACACCGAAATCGAGCCGGATCTGCTGCAAAGGCTGGTGGTCGAGGCGGCGGAGGGACGGGATGCGTTGCCGCTGCTCCAGCACCTGCTCATGTGCCTATGGGAGGAACGGGAGCCGTCGCCTGACGGGGAGTGGCGGATCACTTCGGGGCACTACGACCGGCTGGGGGGACCGGTGAAGGCGTTGAATGATCATGCCGACCAGGTGCTCGGGGACTTGCAGCCGGAGGAGCGCCAGGACTTGGCTGCCCGAGTCTTTCAACAGTTGACCGACATTCGTGAGGGCCGGGACCAGCGGCGGCCGGCGCGACTGAGCAGGCTGGCGGAACTAACTGGCGGAGATCCGGGGGACGTCGAGGCCGTGGTTGAGCACTTGTTCGGGGCTAATTTCCTGACGTCGCCCGATCGAGGGCGGACACCGGATTGGGAAGTCGATATCACGCACGAGAGCTTGATCCGACAGTGGGAGCAGTTGCGGGAGTGGGCAAAGGCGGAGGCGGCTGACGCCGAGGAGTATCGGGAGTTTGCCAAGCGGGCCGCACGCGGCGGAGAACTTCTCGCGGGGACGGACCTCGATCTGGCATTGAAATGGCTGGCAAAGAAGCGGAACCCGGCCTGGGCGGAACGTCATGGGGGCGGCTTCACTGGAACCGTGGCGTTCATTGAACGGAGCCAGGCGGCATGGCACGAGGCGAAACGGCTTGCCGCTGAGAGGGAGGCGGAGGAGGCGGCGCGTAAGGAGCGGGAGCGGGCCGCGGAAGAGGAGCGGAAAGAGCAGGCGCGTGCGGCGGAGGTGGCCCGCAAGGACCAGGCGCGCCGGCTCGCCTACGTGCTCGCGGGCGTCTCGTTGCTCGTCGCGGTGATTGTGGGTGCACTCGGGGTGTATGCCTGGCGGCAGCGCGGCGAGGCCGAGCGGCAGCGTGGACAGGCTGAACGGAAGGCCACGGAAGCCAAGACAGAAAGAGAGAAGGCGGACGAGCTGAGGGCAAGGGCCGAGAGACTGAAAGGAGAAGCCGACACACAGCGGAGCGAGGCCGTGAAACAGCGGGACATCGCGCACGCGCAGCGAAGGGCGATTGAACGCCAACGCACGATCATCACGTGGCAGACGCTGGCCCGGGAGGCGATCCGTGATGCGGGTGACCGGCGGAATGACGAGCGGGCTGCGCTGCTGGCGCGCCAGGCTCTCTTGTTTCACGCCCCGACGCCCGGAGAACCTAAGAACTTGGTCGAAGAGGCGGTCTACCGTACTGCCGGGTTGTGGCCTTTCTCGCACACCTTTGAAGGGCACCAGACCACTGTCCTTTCCGTGGCCTTCTCTCCGGACGGCACGCGTCTCGCTTCCGGCAGTGAGGACCGCAACATCCGGCTGTGGGATCTTCAGCAGCCCAATGCCCCGCCCCTGGTCCTCCAAGGGCACCAGGGCTATGTGCAGTCCGTCGCCTTCTCGCCGGACGGCACGCGCCTGGCCTCCGGCAGTTACGACCGCACCATCCGGCTGTGGGATCTGCGGCAGCCCAACGCAGCGTCCATCGTTCTTCAGCGGCACGAGGACTACGGCCTTGCCGCCGCCTTCTCTTCGGACGGCACGCGCTTCGCCTCCGGCGGTCTCGGCACCATCTCGCTGTGGGATCTTCAGCAGCCCGAGGCCACGCGCCTCGTCCTCCAAGGACAGCAGGGCGTAGTGAGTTCCCTGACTTTCTCGGCGGGCGGCACGCGCCTGGCCTCGGGCAGTTTCGACGGCACTATCCGGTTGTGGGATCTTCAGCAGCCTAACGCCCCGCCCCTAGTCCTCCAAGGGCATCAGGACTACGTCTGTTCCGTGGCCTTCTCGACCGACGGCACGCGCTTGGCCTCAGGCAGTGGGGACCGCACCATCCGGCTGTGGAATCTGCGCCAGCCCAACGTCGCGCCCCTCGTCCTTCAAGGGCACCAGGGCGCGGTCTGGTCCGTGGCCTTCTCGGCTGACGGCACGCGCCTGGCCTCCGGCAGTGCCGACAGCACCATCCGGCTGTGGGATCTTCAGCAGCCCAACGCCGCGCCCCTCGTCCTCCAAGGGCACCAGGGCTTGGTCAGTTCCGTGGCCTTCTCGCGGGATGGCACCCGCCTGGCCTCCGGCAGTGCCGACTCGACCATCCGGCTGTGGGATCTACGGCAGCCCGACGACGCGCCCCTGCTCCTCCGAGGGCACCTGGGCGAAGTGAATTGCGTGACCTTTTCGGCGGACGGCACGCGCCTGGCCTCCGGCAGTGACGACTCCACCATCCGGCTGTGGGATCGTAAGCAGCCCAACGCCGCGCCCCTTGTCCTCCAAGGGCACCGGAGCGCGGTCTGGTCCGTGGCCTTCTCGGCTGACGGCACGCGCCTGGCCTCCGGCAGTGCCGACAGCACCATCCGGCTGTGGGATTTGCGGCAGCCCAACGCGCCGTCCCTGGTCCTCCAAGGCCACCAGGGCCACGTCAATTCCGTGGCCTTCTCGGCTGACGGCACGCGCTTGGCCTCCGGCAGCGCCGACTCGACCATCCGGCTATGGGATCTTCGGCAGCCCAAGGCCGCGCCCCTTGTCCTCCAAGGGCACCAGGGCGGCGCGAGTTCCGTGGCCTTCTCGGCTGACGGCACGCGCTTGGCCTCCGGCGGTGAGGACGACAGAATCCGGCTGTGGGATCTTCGGCAGCCCAAGGCCGCGCCCCTTGTCCTCCAAGGGCACCAGGGCGGCGCGAGTTCCGTGGCCTTCTCGGCTGACGGCACCCGCCTGGCCTCTGGCAGTATCGACCGCACCATCCGGCTGTGGGATCTTCGGCAGCCCAAGGCCGCGCCCCTTGTCCTCCAAGGGCATCAGGGCTGGGTCCGTTCCTTGGCTTTCTCGGCGGACGGCACGCGCCTGGCCTCCGGCGGTTGGGACCGCACCATCCGGCTGTGGGATCTTCAGCAGCCCAACGCCGCGCCCCTGGTCCTCCAAGGGCACGAGGACTACGTCAATTCCGTGGCCTTCTCGGCGGACGGCACGCGCCTGGCCTCCGGCAGCGACGACGGCACCATCCGGCTGTGGGATCTGTGGACGCGCGCTGCGGACCGCATCTGCACGTTGGTTTGGCGGAACCTGTCGATGGCGGAATGGCGCCTGTACGTGGGTGAAGGGATTCCCTATCAGCGTACTTGCCCGAACCTGCCGCCCGGGGCAGGCACCCCGGGGTCGAGTACCCCTTGATTCCGCTCAGCCCGCCAGTTCCAGCTCGATGCGCTTGGCCGAAGCGTCCAGAGCAGCGACGCGGAAGGTGCGGATCTGGCCGGCCTTGGCCGGCTCGGCCACAGTGGTCTTGCCCTGCTTCCAGCGCGCCGCCAGCAGGGCCGTCATCGAGGCCAAGTCGGGCCGCCCGTTCTCAACGGCGGCTTCCGCCGCCCCCTGTTGTTTAGCGCTGAGGGTGCAAGTGCCGAACACACCGTCGGCCACTTCGATCTTGGCGGCGCCGCGTTGCACCTCCACGATGCGCCCGGTGACGGTATCGCCCACCTTGTGCTCGGCGATGTACTCGTCGGCGGTAGTGGGCTGAAGCTGCTTCAAGCCCAGGCGGATGCGCCGCTTCTCGCGGTCCAACTCGAGCACCAGGGCACGCACGCGCTCGCCGGTCTTGAGCACCTCCTGCGGGTGGGTGAGCCGCTTCTCAGTACTCATGTCGCCGATGTGGATCATGCCCTCGATGCCCTCAGCCAGCTCGACAAAGGCGCCGAACTTGGCCAGGTTGCTGACCGTGCCCTCGACCAGGCTGCCGGGCGCAAAGCGCTGCGCCGCATCCTCCCAGGGATCACCCAGGGCCTGCTTCAGGCTCAGGGCGATACGGCGCTCGGCCG
>VGYV01000487.1 GCA_016872855.1 Planctomycetota bacterium | reverse complement strand
TAGGCTTACGACGCCAACTGTCAAACATGAGTTGGAAGCGACGCGGGGCTAGCTGGCGCCAGCGACGGCTTCGCGGTAGAGCTCGAGGGCGGCGGGGAAGGGCTCGAGGGCACGCTCGAAGATGCCAAGCGAGTAGGCGACGACGAGGCCGTAGTTGGTGATCGGCACGCCCGCCTGCTTGCACCGCAGGATGCGGGTGAGCATTTCGCGGCGGTTCATCATGCACGCGCCACAATGGATGACGAGCTTGTAGGGGGCAATGTCCTCGGGGAAGTCGTGGCCCTGCATGGTGTCGAAGTGGAGCTTGCCGCCGACCAGTTGGGTGAGCCAGCGGGGGATTTTCACTCGCCCGATGTCCTCGGCTATCGGATGGTGCGAGCAGGCTTCGGCCACGAGGATGCGGTCGCCAGGCTTCAGCGACTCGCAGGCGAGCGCGCCCCGCACCATCTCGGCCAGGTCGCCCTTGTAACGGGCGAAGAGGATGGAGAAGCTGGTGAGCGGGATGTCGCGGGGCGTGTCGGCCACGACCTTGAGGAATGCCTGCGAGTCGGTGACGACGAGCTTGGGCGGGCGCTTCAGGCGGTCGAGGGCCTCGCGCAACTCGCGTTCCTTCACCACCAGAGCGAAGGCATCGCCGTCAATCAGGTCGCGGATGGCCTGCACCTGGGGCACGATGAGGCGGCCCTTGGGGGCCTCCTTGTCCACGGGCACCACGAGCACGGCCATCTCCCCCGGTCCCACAAGGTCGGCGAGGATCGCGGGGTTGTTCAGGGAATCCGCGGGCGCCGTGTCCAGCAGCGCCTGGCGAAAGTCCAGTATGCCTGTGTTCGGAGTGCGGGCTTCAGCCCGTAACTCTTCAGGAGACGGCCTGAAGGCCGCACTACAAACTGTGCGGACGGTGCGGACCTTCTCCTTCTTGAGCCGCTCGACGAGGGCGGCGTCGGGCTCGCCGAGGTCGCTCTTGTTGAAGACCACGATGACTGCGCAATTGCGCGAGCGGAGCTCGTCGAGGATTTGCTGCTCGAAGAAACCCCAGACGCCTGGCTCGGCGATGACCACGCCGAGGTCGGTGCGGTCGAAGACCTTGCGGGTGCGGGCGACGCGCATCTCGCCGAGCGCCCCCTCGTCGTCAATCCCCGCCGTGTCAATGAACACCACGGGGCCGAGGGGGAGCAGCTCCATCGGCTTCTCCACCGGGTCGGTCGTCGTCCCCGCCACGTCCGACACAATGGACACCTGCTGGCGGGTGATGGCGTTCAGCAGGCTCGATTTCCCGACATTCCGCCGGCCAAAGAGGCCGATGTGGAGGCGTAAGCCTTTGGGTGTTCGTTCCATTCTTGCACTATCCCTGTTGTCCTCGAAACTGCCCCGGAATGCTAGCCTGCGATAGGTATTCCAGCCATGGGGAGGGGTATCATCGGGGTCCTGGGGCGAGAACCAACCGGAAGCCGTGGTAGCTCGCGTACCGGCGCCCACGAAGGGCCCCGAGCCGAGTCGCACAGCGGAGATACGTGGCGTACTCGTCCCAGGAGCCGCCACGAACCACCCGGACCTCGCCAGAATCCGCCCCGGTTGGGTCCGTCTGGTCTCCTTCCTTGTAGGGCCCATACCGGTCCTGGCACCACTCCCAGACGTTCCCGTGCATGTCGTAGAGCCCGAACGCATTCGCCTTGAAGGTGCCCACAGGCGCTGTGTAGAGGAACCCGTCGTCCCAGTTGAAAACGGCCCTTCTGGGAACGGCTTCTTCGCCATCGGCGCGGTCGGTGGCGTTGCACCAGCCCTTCCCCTTGTCGGGGTCGTCCCCCCATTGATACCCGGTGGTGGTGCCGGCGCGGCAGGCGTACTCCCATTCCGCCTCGGTCGGAAGCCGATAGGTCACCCCTGGGGGTATCGTCTTGTCCGTCTTGTTGAGCCAGTCTGCGAAGGCCCGGGCGTCGTTCCAGCTCACGCACACCGCCGGGTGCTCGTCGGTCTGCTTGAAGTGCGGGTTCCGCCAAGTCGCGTCCTCGGCCGGGTTCACCTTGCCACCGACAACAACGACGGCGCCCTTGTACGCAGTGCCCTTCTCGGCATCAGTCTTGTAGGCGGTGGCCTCGACGAAGCGGCGGAACTGCCTCACTGTAACCTCGTGCTTGCCCATCCAGTAAGCTTTCGAGAGCGCCACCTTGTGGGCCGGCTTCTCGTCCGCGAACCACTCCTCCTTGGCTTCGGGGATCTTGGCGACGACGGTCTTGATGTCGGCATCCGTGCTGCCCATCGTGAAGGTGCCTGCGGGGATCAGGACGAGGGTCATGTTCACCCCGCCGCCGAGGTCAACGACCCGCTCCTTGGGACCCTGCTCGCCGCCGGAGCACCCGGCGAGCGCGGCCAGCGAGGCCAATATCGCGGGAACGAGCCTCCGTCCCCACGCTGCCCGGCCGTGTCCCAGTGCCCTCATGTTTGCATCCTCCTCATCAGTGCGGGTCCCCCCCGTAGCGACAAGCGTCCCGCTTGTCGAACGGCCCGGAGGCATCGCAAGCGGGACGCTTGCGGCTACGCCGCTGGCAGCACAGCATGGCATGGCCGCCGCCCCGTTGTCAAACGGTCGAGCCGCCCCAGGGCGATCGTGGGGGTCTTGAGGGGGCGCGGAGGGCGAGTGAAAGCCCGTACAAAGCTCGCTGAAAGCGATTTGAGAGCTTTTTTCGCCAACCGACTTCCCGGGCCATATCTGTCGTAATGTCCAGCACTTATGGCATTCGCACACCATTTCGGGCCGCGAAATGAAAGCCGTTCAGTGCGCGACTTGCTCATAGGGTGGAGAGGGCCTCTGGAGGAGACTCCAGTTCGGGGCATTGGGATTTGGGACTTTGGGCTTGTTTCGGACTTCGGGTTTCGGATTTCGAGCTTCCCGGACTCCTCAGCAGCGGGGGCAGTGAGATGTGTAAGCTGTTGTTTGCATTGCACTTGGGTTCTCGGTGCTTGGTGTTTCGCGGCCTCTGGCCGGGGGCGCCCCCCACCCCCTGGAGCGCATGTGGCGCAAAGTTGAGCAACATTGAGCAACATTGGGCTGGACCGCCCCGGATGGCCGAGGATCGCCAAACGGCAGTTGAGCAACATTGGGCAACATTGAGCCAGACTGTCAAGGTGGTCACCGTGGAAGCGGGGCAGGGACGCCCCGCCTACGGGTTCTCCTTGCGAAGCGGGGGGGTGCCGAGGCGGCAGACGGCTTCGGGGCTGACCATTTCGTTGAACTGGGCCTCGGTGAGAAGGCCAAGCTCGATGGCACATTGCTTGACGCTCTGGCCGGAGTCGGCGGCGATCTTGACGAGGCGGGAGACGGCCTCGTAGCTCAGGCAGGAGAGGAGCGCGGTGGCCGTGGCGGTGGAGTCGTCAATGTGGGCGCGGCAGCGCTTCTCGTCGGCCTCGATGCCCTCGACGCAATGCCGCCGCAAGATGTCGCACGAGCGGGCCAAGAGGTCGAGGCTCTCGAGGAGGCAGTGGGCGATGAGGGGGAGGAAGGCGTTGAGCTCGAGGTTGCCGCTGGCGGCGGCGAAGGCGATGGCCTGGTCGTTGGACATGACGAGCATGGCGGCCTGGCTGACGGCCTCGGGGATGACGGGGTTGACCTTGCCTGGCATGATGGAGGAGCCGGCCTGGCGCTGGGGGAGGCGGATTTCGCCGAGGCCGGCCTCGGGGCCGGACGAGAGGAGCCGCAGGTCGCCGGCGACCTTCAGGAGCGATGCGGCGCAGGCCTTGAGGATGCCCGAGACCTCGACGAAGACGTCGGCATTCTGCGTGGCCTCGACGAGGTTCTCGGCGCGGGCGAAGCCGATGCCGGTCAGCTCGCGGAGCACGTCCACCACGCGGAAGATGTATTGTCGCGGGGCTGAGAGGCCGGTGCCGATGGCGGTGCCGCCGAGGTTTACCACGCGGAGACGCTCCTCGCACTTGTAGATGCGCCAGCGGTCGCGGTTGAACGCCTCGGCGTAGGCGCTCATCTCGCGGCCAAGCGTCATCAGCACCGCGTCCTGAAGCTCCGTCCGCCCGACCTTGACGACGTGGGCGAACTCCTTCTCCTTGGCCTGGAAGGCTTCTTGGAGTGGCACCACCTTGTCTTCGAGGGCGCGGACGAGGCGGATGGCGGCCAGCTTGAGGGCCGTGGGATAGGTGTCGTTGGTGGACTGGTGGAGGTTGATGTCGTCGAGGGGAGAGACGCGCTTGTAGTGGCCGAGCGGCTCGCCGAGGAGCTGGAGCGCGCGGTTGGCGATGGCCTCGTTGACGTTCATGTTCGTCGAGGTGCCGGCGCCGCCCTGAAGGGCGTCCACGACGACGTGCTTGTCGAGCTTGGCGTCGGCCATTTCCTGGCAGGCGGCCTCGATGGCGTCGGCCTTACCCGTGTCGCCGTGCCACGCGCCGACGGCGCGGTTAGCCTTGGCGCAGGCGAGCTTCACCGTGCCGTAGGCGTGGATGAGGGCGGGGTGGACGGGGCGGCCTGCGAGGGGGAAGTTCTCGACGGCGCGGAGGGTGTGGATGCCCCAAAGCGCGTCGGCGGGGACCTCGCGCTCGCCGAGGAGATCATGTTCCTTGCGGTAGTTGGTCATTTCCGTCGCGTGCCGCGTGAGGCGGAAAGCCACGAGCGGCGAGCTACGAGCTTCGAGCCTGAAGCAAGAAAAGCGGCGGTTCTCCTTAGAGGCTCGCGGCTCGCTGCTCGAAGCTCGCAGCTTTCTTCTCACGCGTCACGCGTCATGGCCTCAGAAATACAGGTCGCGGTCTTCCGTGGTTCGGATGCGTTCGAGGCGCTCGATGAGCTGGCGCTTGAGCGACCCGTCGGGGAGCTGGGCCAGCTCTTCGGCGATGCGCTTCTCGCCCGCCACACGAGTCTCCTCTGGAGCGTAGTCTACCAGATACTCTGTCAGGGTGGAAAGGGCGTTGGGGGTGCAGAAGCGCTTGATGAAGCCGGGGATGGCGAACTCCATGAAGTGCTCGCCTGTGCGTCCGAGGCGGTAGCAGGCGGTGCAGAAGCTTGGGACGTAGCCGTCGTCGAGCAGCTCGCGCATGACGGCGTCGAGGGGGCGGAGGTCGCCGAGCTCGAATTGCTCGCGGTCGCGGGCCTGGGCGTCGCCGGCCTCGGTGTAGCCGCCGAGCTCGATGCGGCTGCCGGCGTCAATCTGCGAGACGCCGAAGCTCATGACCTCGCGTCGGAGTGCGGCGGGCTCGCGGGCGGTGAGGATGAGGCCGGTGTAGGGCACGGCGAGGCGCAGGATGGCGATGACGCGCTTGAAATCGGCGTCGCTCACCTCGTAGCCGGTCCTCAGGTTCACGCCCGAGGCGGGGCGGAGGCGCGGGAAGCTGATGGTGTGGGGGCCGACGTTGTAGGTTTTCTGGAGGTGGAGGGCGTGTGCGACGAGGCCGAGGACCTCGAAGCGCCAGTCGTAGAGGCCGAAGAGTGCGCCGATGCCCATGTCGTCGCAGCCGGCCTCGAAGGCGCGGCTCAGGCCGTTGAGGCGCCAGAGGTAGTCGCCCTTGGGCGTGCCTGCCTTGTGCATGCGGGCGTAGGTGGGGTGGTGATAGGTTTCCTGGAAAATCTGGTAGGTGCCAATGCCCGCGGCCTTGACGGTGCGGTAGCCCTCGATATCGAGGGGTGCGGCGTTGATGTTCACGCGGCGGACGGAGCCGTGGCCATTGCGGATGGAGTAGACGAGGCGGACGGTGTCGGCCATGAACTGGGGGCTGTAGCGAGGGTGCTCGCCGAAGACGAGGATGAGGCGCTTGTGCCCCTTGTCTTCGAGAGCCTCGACCTGTTGGCGAATCTCGGCCTCGCTGAGGGTGCGGCGAACGGCGTCGAGGTTCGAGCGGTGGAAGCCGCAGTAGGCGCAGTCGTTCACGCAGTAGTTGCCGATATAGAGCGGGGCGAAGAGGACGATGCGGTTGCCGTAGACGGTGCGCTTGAGGGTGCGGGCGGCCTCGAAGACCTCCTCGACGAGCGCCGGGGCGTCGGCGCACACGAGGAGGGCCGTCTCCTCGACGCTCAGCGCCTGCTTGGCGAGGCTCTTGGCAATCACCTCGCGCACGCGGGCGGGGTCGGGCGGGGGGCCTGCCGTCAGCGCGGTGAGCCGCGCGTCATCTATGAAGTCAACCGTGTCTTGCGAAGAGATCCGACTGATCCGACGGATCGGACGGATCGGGCTGATCTGCTCTATGGAAGACATGGGACACCTCGATCGTGAGCGCTTGCGGCGGGGGCCGCGGGGTGATGTTTCCTGGAGGGGCCAGGGCCTGTGCCAATGGTGCGGCCGAGGGCGATGATGCGGCGCTTGAGCGCGGCGTCGAATGCCTCGGGGGGCTCGAAGAGACAGGCCTTGGCCGGATAGACTTCGTAGAGGGCGCGATACTGGGGCGGAGTGAGGTTGGGCATGACCACGTTGGCCCCGCGGGCCAGGCCCAGCTCGCGGCCGCTCTCGCGGTTCAGCGTGGCCAGGGCCGTG
>VGYV01000486.1 GCA_016872855.1 Planctomycetota bacterium | reverse complement strand
GTTTCTGTTGCGGAAAGCCGAATTCGCCGAACTCGGGCCGTGCTCGGAAGCCAAAGACTGGCTGAAGCCAGGACTCCGAACGCGTTCGTTCCTTGTTTGGAGTCCTGCCTTCAGGCAGTCTTGGCTTCGCGCGCCCTGAGCTCGACCGCCGTTTCGTAGAGTTCCACCCGCTCCGCGGCCCTCCCCACGCGCACGGACGAACGAACGATGCTCGAGCCGGTCCGCTTCGTGCGGACGCTGTGGAGGGCCACTGTGCCGAACCCGCAGCCCTCGGCGAGCTCGGCGAGAAGGCGATCGGTCTGGAACTCGATCCCCTGAAGGATGTTGTTGCCGATAACGATCACGGCGGTGCCGCCGGTCTTCATCACGCGCCGAGCGGCGCGGCAGAAGGCCAGGCAGTCGTTGAAGTAGGCAGCCGCGTAGTTCGCCCAGCCCCTGCCCCCGTACTCCCCCTTCTCGGGGTTCCGGCTGCGTAGTTCCTCCAGCGCCTCGGCCAGGCCGCCGCACTTCGCCTCCAGCTCGATTCGCGGCCCGGAGCGCACGGTCTGCCAGAACTTGCCGAAGCTCGCCCGCTCCATCTCTGCCAACTGCGAGCGCTTCTCGACCAGCCCCAGCCAGAACAGGTGCGGGCGCGTGTTGCGGACGTAATGGTAGTTGTTCAGGTACGGCGGCGACGTGATGAGGAAGTCCACTGTTCCCGCGCCCACCCGCTCGTGGTGGGTGAGGAATGAATCTGCGAACACCGCTGCCCTCGGCTTCCGGCCGAGCGAGGCGGCCCGGAGCTGCGCTTCGGCCATGTCCCCCAACATCTCGTCGAGCTTGCCGGCCACGATTCCCGCCACGTCCGCATCGAGGATGTCGTCCTTGCCAGCCGACGCCCGTCGCCCCAGGCTCGGTTCGTACGAATAGTTGGAGAAGCCGACCATCACCGCCCCAAGCGCCACGCGGAACACGTCGCGAAGCCAGTCCTCCTTCAGTCCGGCAATGAAGTCAAGGACGTGCAGGACCTTGCGCTCGACCGCCGGGCTGAAGAAGGGGACGCGGCTGGCGAACTCACGCGGCGGCTGCGCTCTTGGCGCTCGGCCAACGTTGCCCGCCATCCAGTCGCGGAACGCTCGTAGCGTGCGTCGGAACAGGCCCAGGTCGTGCGTCAAGCAGCCCATCTTAGCGCGACAGACGAGTGCGGCGTACGGGTTGATCTCAAAGCCAACTGCGTCGTGGCCCCGCCCCATCGCCTCCACCAGCGTTGTCCCCACCCCCACGAAAGGGTCGAGGACGAGAACATCCCCAGGCTCCCTATCGCCGGCTGTCTCCAGCACGCTGCGGACGAACGAGGAGGAGAAGCCCGCAATCCACGGCACCCAGCGATGCAAAGGCTCCGCGCGGTTCCGCGCGAACGCCGTGTCCCCAAGCCCCGACTCCTTCCTCATGTCCCGTTCCTTCACTAGTCCCACCCTCACCCTGCCCTCTCCCTGGAAGGGAGAGGGGCTGGGGGAGGCCCCGCCCCGCGTAGTGGTCAATCCCTCGCCCCACCGACGCAAGAGCCTGCCCTGAGCGAAGCCGAAGGGTCGGCGGGGGCGGGCACTCGACTCGGCTGGACTGCTCGGCTTCTAGCCATTCTGGCGCACGGGCGAAGGTTTGACAAGTGGCCGCACGCCCGCTAGACTTGCTGCGGACTTCTCGTAGCCCCTCAGGTTGCCAGGAGCGGAGCATGCCGGCCGCCGGGAATGCAGACCATTCGAGCCCCGTCCAGGTGCACGAGGCCGCCACGCGAGGCGAGCGCCGCGCCTTCCTCCGCCTGCCGTGGCGGCTCTATCGGGGCGACCCCAACTGGGTGCCGCCGCTGCTGTCGAGCGCGGCCCGCACGCTCGACCCGCAGCGCAACCCCTTCTACCAGCACGCCGAGAGCCGCCTCTACCTCGCCTGGCGCGGCCGCCGCCTCGTCGGCCGCGTCATTGCCACCGTGGACCGTAACTACAACGACTACCACAAGGACACGATGGGCTTCTGGGGCTTCTTCGAGTGCGAGGACGACCCCGAGGCGGCCAAGGCCCTGCTCGACCGCGCGGCCGATGACCTCCGCTCCCGCGGCATGACCCAGATGATGGGGCCGATGAACCCCTCCATCAACGGTGAATGCGGCATCCTCACCGAGGGCTTCGACCGCCCCCCCGTCATTCTCATGCCCTACAACCCGCCCTACTACCCCGCCCTCATCGAGCAGGCCGGCCTCGAAAAGGTGAAGGACCTCTACGCCTACCTCCTGCTGGCCAAGAACGTGACCGGCGACAGCGAGCAGCTCGAACGCATCGAGCGCCTGGGCACGCTCATCCATCGCCGCCACCCCAACCTCCGCATCCGCACCATGGACATGGCCCGCTACGAGGCCGACGTCATGGCCCTCGGCCACCTCTTCAACACCGTGCGGAAGGACAACTGGGGCTTCGTCCCCTCCACCGAGGCCGAAATCCGCGACATGGCCCACGAGATGAAGGCCGTGGTGGACCCCCAGATGATCTACATCGCCGAGCTGGACGGCAAGCCGGTCGGCTGCCTCCTCGCGGTGCCCGACATCAATCCGCTGCTCAAGAAGTGCAACGGGCGGCTCTTCCCCTTCGGCTGGTGGCACATCCTGCGCGGGCGGCGCTCGCTCCACTGGGTCCGCGTCTTCGGCTCGGCGGCCTTGCCCGAGAGCCGCCACATCGGCATCATCCCGCTCCTCTTCGGCGAGGTCATCCGCATCGGCCACCGGCGCGGCTACACCCACGCCGAGCTCTCCTGGGTCTCCGAGGGCAACCTCCGCCCCATCCTCACCATCGAGCAGGCCCTCAAGCCCGAACTCCACAAGCGCTACCGCGTCTACGGCCGAACCCTGTGATGCCAAGTCGGCCAACTCGTCCAAGTCGGCAGGTCTGTGGGGGAGGTCTCGGCGGCCCCGGGCCGCGGCACACGAGGAGGTAGGGTCAGACCTGCCTGTTGACAAACAGGATTACCAAGTCCGGGGTGATTAGCGGGCCTGGCGCTCTCAGGCACGTAACGTCGCCCGCAAGCGCCCGGGAGAGCAACCTATGCACATACTCGTCGAGGGGGTCATCCTGCGTGTTGCGCTTGTCCCGCAGCCTATAGGGCTTGGGGCCCGCGCCGACGCCGTAGAATGCGCTCCGAAGGATCACTCTTGTCCAAAACAACGTTTTGGAATTCGAGAATAACTCCGGTTCCGAGTAGGATGGTGGTATGAGTAAGTCACCCACGCTGCGCCGAAGCGTCGCCTCTACTCACGAACCGGAGTGCATGTATGGGTATCACGGCGAGCTGTTTTGCGCAAGTGCTGTCGCAGGTGGACCGGAACGAGTTCGCTCGGGCCGTCCGGCTCCACGACGCAGGGGCGTGCGATCCCCAGCACGGATTCTCTAACGATGCTACAGTCTCACTTTCTGCTTGACTTTCCTCCAGGCTGCGGCTTACATGAGAGGTGGGGGGCCGAGGAGGCGGCGGCACGAGAGGCGGTGCGCCCCGGTAAGGAGGAGCCCCAGATGAACCCTGCTCCGTCCCGAAGGCAGTTCCTTGGGTGCCTGGCCGCGGGCGGGCTGGCGGTCGGCCCGGCGGCCATCTTGTGCGCCGGGTGCGACAGGGAGGCCGCGACGGGCCAGGGTGCCGAGGCCACAGCCCCACCCGCTCCCGCGCCGGACAAACAGGCCGCCGCAACCTGGGAACCCGCCTACCTCAAGCTCCACAGGAGCGGCGAGCTGAAGAAACGCGGGGAGGAGCTCTGGAAGCGCATGTCGCCGTGCAAGCTCTGCCCGCGAACCTGTGGCGTGGACCGCCACCAGGGCGCCAAGGGCTTCTGCAACGCCGGCGGCGACCTCGTCATCTCGTCCCACCACCCACACTTCGGCGAGGAGCGGCCGCTGGTCGGGCGCGGCGGCTCGGGCACCATCTTCTTCTCTCACTGCGGCCTCCGGTGCGTGTTCTGCATCAACCACGAGGTCAGCCTCGAAGGGCAGGGGGCCCGCCGGAGCACCCAGGACCTCGCGCAGATGATGCTCGCCCTCCAGGCGAAGGGCTGCGCGAACATCAATGTGGTCACGCCCAGCCACTATGTGGCGCACATTGTCCTGGCGCTCGACGTCGCGGCGAGCAAGGGCCTCAGGCTCCCCCTCGTCTACAACTGCTGCGGATGGGAGCAGTTGGAGGTGCTCAAGAAGCTCGACGGCATAGTGGACATCTACCTGCCCGACTTCAAGTATGCCTCTGGCGAGATGGCGGCGAAGTACTCGAGCCTCGCGCCCCCTGGGTTCGAGGCCGAGCGGCCCGAGGTCGCCGCAAGGTTCTCCACGAGCGACACGTATCCCGAGCTCACGAAGATGGCGCTCCTCGAGATGCAGCGCCAGGTGGGCCTGGCCAAGCCCGGCCCCGACGGCCTGATGCGCCGCGGGCTGATGATACGCCACCTGGTCATGCCCAGCCGCGTCGGCGGCAGCACCGAGGTCGTGCGCTGGATAGCACAGAACCTGCCCAAGGACACCTATCTGAACATCATGTCGCAGTACACCCCCATGTACAAGGCGTTTGATCACCCCGAAATCGCGCGCAGGATCACGCGGGCGGAGTACGACGAGGTGGTGAATGCGGCCAGGGAGGCGGGGCTGACGAACCTCGACGTCCAGGGGGATCCGCGACCGTAGTCCAGAAGCGTGTCCACCGCGCAAGGGGGGAAGCCGCCGGGGCCGCCCATGAGCGCAGCCGGGACCGAGCGGGGGCCATTGGGACGATGGGGGCGGCGCCGCACTGGGGTCCAGGCCGCGGCCCTCGCGCTCTTCGCATACCTCGCGCTCGCGCCCTGGCTCGGCTGGCCCCTTCCGCTGCCGGCCGGCCTCTTCCTGCGCTTCGACCCACTCGTGTTCCTGGTGAGCTCCGTAGCCGGGCGGGGCCTTGCGCCCTGGGGCTTGCTCGCCCTGGGGCTTGTTGCCGCAACGGCTGTCTTCGGCAGGGTCTTCTGCGGCTGGGTGTGCCCGATGGGGAGCGGGATGGACGCCGTTGGGCGGCTGCGGGCCGGATGGCGGCGACCGGCGTGGGCGGCGAAGCTTGCTCCTGTGCGTTTTGCGCTTCTTCTCGCGCTCCTGGGCGCGGCAGTGGCGGGAGCCAACTTCGCGGGGTGGCTTGACCCCCTGGCGATGGCCACGCGCGCCCTCGCCGTGGGACGCGGTGTTCCGCACCACTGGGCGGCGGCCGCGGTGAGCTGGTTGCTGGTGGCCGGGGCGCTGGGCCTGGCGCTCCTGTCGCCGCGGCTGTGGTGCCGCGCGTTGTGCCCGCTGGGTGCCCTCCTGTCGCTCGCCGCGCGCGCGGCCCCGTGGCGGCGGCGGACGGGTGTCACGTGCACCCGCTGCGGCGCGTGCGTCAGGGCCTGCCCGATGGGGCGGGCAGAAGAGGGGACATTCACCTTTTCGCCCCCCTGGGGCGCCGAAAGGCTGCTGCGCAGAAGAGGAGAATGTCCCCTTTTCTGCCCTGCGTCGCAGTGCCTTGCCTGCCGCCGGTGTGAGGATGCCTGCCCGCAGGGGGCGCGGGGCTTTGGGTTCCGCGCCGGCACGCCGGCAGTTGCGGAGGCCCCGCTGGTGGGCGGGCATTCGCGGCGCGCGTTCGCGCTCGCGGGCCTGGGCGCGTTGGGCCTGGGCGCGCTGGGCGGCCTGGGGGCGCGTTCCCGCTCGGGCCGGGCGCCCCTGCGCCCGCCAGGCGTCGAGGGCGAGCGGTCGCTCGCCGCGCGTTGCGTCGGGTGCGGGAGCTGTCTGGCCGCCTGCCCGACCGGCGGGCTGCTCCCCCTGCTGTCGGCGGCCCGGCCCGACGCGTTCTTCACCCCCGTGCTCGTGCCGGCCGTGGGGCCATGCGAGCCGGGGTGCGTGGCCTGCGGCGAGGCCTGCCGGACCGGCGCCATCGGCCGTCTGGCCGCGGCGGAGAAGGCGGCGGTGCAGATCGGCTTGGCCGTGGTGGACCGCTCCCGCTGCCTGCCGTGGGCCGAGGGCGAGCGCTGCTTCGTGTGCGAGAATGCCTGCCCCCGCGAGTATGGCGCCATCGAGATGCGGCTGGTGCGCCCGCGCCTCCTGGCGCCCCACGTCCGCGAGTGGCGCTGCACGGGCTGTGGGCTCTGCGAGCACCGCTGTCCCGTCCAGGGCGCCATCCGCGTGGTCGTAGTTCACGAGATAGGAGAGCACTGAGATGCGGTCCATCGGCGTCGGCTCTTGCCGTGTGTTGGGCGTGGGGTTGGCCCTTGCCCTGGCGGCGTCGTGCGGCGGCGGGGAGGCGCGCGCGGTGAAGCTGCCGGCCCCCAGGCTCAAGGGCGAGGTGTCGGTGGAGGAGGCGGTAGCCAAACGGCGCTCGGTGCGGGCGTATGCGCCGGGCGGCCTGAGCCTTCAGGAGGCCGCGCAGCTCCTCTGGGCGGCGCAGGGCGTCACCGACCCTGTCCAGGGCTTCCGAGCCGCGCCGTCCGCGGGGGCGACTTTTCCCCTCGAGGTCTTCCTGGTC
>VGYV01000485.1 GCA_016872855.1 Planctomycetota bacterium | reverse complement strand
TCCGCTCGTGCCAATAGGGCTCCTTGCCCATGGTGGTGGACCACATCATGCACACCTGCACGTCCAGGTTCTCCGGCAGGTCGAAGTCGGGCGGGAGCATGTGCCCCTCGTAGGCGAGCATGCCCAGGCGCTTGTCGGGCCAGCGCTTGGCGATCTCGGCCGCGAACCGCACGCCGTGGCGGAAGAGGACGTTCGAGGCGATCCCGAACCGGCCACGCTGGGGCTGAAGCTGCGGCCTACAAAGCTCGCACTTGCACAGCCCTCGCTGGTCCCAAAGGTCCATCGGCTCGAGCTGAATCCACCTGGGTCCGGGGTGGCCGTGTTCGCCGAACCAGCCGCCCTTGCCGTCGTAGACGTCCTGCGTCACCTGCACGCGAGCGGCCAGCACCCCCGGCTGCGAGTAGCAGGGGTAGTCCGAGCTGCGCGTGCCATCCTCGCGGATCACCGCGGACCAGTCCGGGTGGTCATCGAGAAAGCGTTTCCCGAACCATCGGTCGGTGTGGTTGATGACGGGCATGCCGGTGCCGGAGCCTTCGCGCGTGACTCGCTGCCAGTCCAGCGGCGCGCTCCATATCTCGAATGCCCCGCTGCGGAGCGGGAAGTCCGGCGCCAGCTCCAGCTTGTAGTCAGCCGGCACCGCGAGGGTCTTCACCGCCGGCGTCACGATGCCAAAGTCGGGGTCCTTCGGGATGTGGATGAAGAAGCGGTATCCGGCGACGCGTTCAAGGAACTCGTAGACGCCGTGGAGCGTACCACGGTCCACCTCGTGCTTGATATTGCCCGCCCCTGCGGGCTTCACTTCGCCCAGGATGGCCACGCCGCGCGGGAAGGCGACGATGCGCAGGCCCTCCGGCCTGGTCGGCAGCGCCAGCTTGTGTTCTTCGCTGAGCGCGCTGCGGCCCACCAGCAGCAGCGTTCCCGTCGCGGGCGCCTTGGACGCCGGCACCATCTCCAGGCGGGCGCCGCTGGCCTTCTCGATGAAGCGCTGAAGCTCCTCCGCAGCATAGGCAACGGTGGGCGGCTTCCCCTTGACTGGCCCCTTCCCGACCGGGATGATGGTCGGCTCGTCCGCGATAACGATGGTCGCCGCCGGTTTGCCGTCCTCCACCAGCGTGATGGGCGCCGCCGCCATCGCAACGCCCGCCACGGCAAGCAGACACATTGTGAGTCCCATCGGCAACGTGATGTGCACGGCTGACTCCTCCTGGGGTAGGGCGTGCATACCTGCACGCGGAAGCCTCGGTGTGCAAGCATGCACACCCTACTTGTAGATCGCCTTGCCCCACGTCTCAGCGTGCATGAAGGTCAGTTCCTTGCCGCGAGTGGCGTAGGCAGGGTTCTTGACTTCGACCAACTGGCCCTTCCAGTTCTTTCCGCTGGCATCGCTCCAGTTGACGGTCCAGCAAAGCCCCATCTCGTCGCCGGCCCGGGGCGGGTCGTCGCCTGCCCCCAGGAGCGTCCAGGGGATGGCGCATTCGACGGTGTAGCTCTTGCCGTCGGCCGCTTTGCGGAAGGCGCCTCGCCAGCCGGCCGGGTTCACCACGCCGCGGTCCAGCTTCATCCCGTAGCGGAGCTCCAGGCAGGGCTGCTCCCGCGGCTGGAAGTACCACAGGGTCAGGTGTACGATCCGCCCGCTGGTGTCCTGCACGCTCGGCTTGCCCTGGCGCTGGCTCGGCTTGATCGCTTGCACGGGCCAGCCGAAGGTGCGGTCCGTCGAGAAGCGCAGTTGCACGCTCCCGCCCATCCAGGCCGACCACGGGTCGGTGTTCGGGTCAATGACGTTTCGCATCGGCATCGGGTCGCCGACCCGGGCCGCGAGGTAGAGGTGCGTCTTGTCGTACATCAGGCTGCCCTGAACGTAGTGTTCCTCGGCAAACCGCCCGCCGCACCGGGCCTCAAATGTGCCCGACAGGTTCCAGTCCGACAGATCACCATCCACGGTCACTGGGCCGGGGGCCGCGAGCACGTCCTGCGAGGATACCTCGCTCGGCTTGAACGGAATCAGCTCCTCGCCCTTGTGGACGCTCGGCGTGCTGAACGTGCGGAGGAACCGCTCGGGCGAGAACGCGGTCCTTTGCAGCTCGATCGGCCCGGAGGCGTCAATCCGCATGGTCTCGCCCGCTGCGACCCGGCGACTCTTCTCGCCGGATGCACCGGGGCCTTTCAGCTCGGCAACCACAGAGCCGGCGAAGACTTGGACGACGGTTTCGCGGCCGGGCTCGACGCAGACGCCGAACTCGGTGCCCTGGTCAACGATCCTCGCCTTCGGGGTATCAACGGCAAAGCCCACGGCCGCGGGCGGCACCCGCACAACGACCCGCCCGGCATTCAGCGCGGTGTTGGTGGCATCCACGAGCTTCAGGTTCGCCGGCGCCTCGACCAGCAGGCTGACGCCGCTGGCGAAGGTGATCTCGGCCACCCCCTTGCGGAGACTCATCTCCCCAGCGGCCAGGCGATCTCCCTGTCTCGGACCTGTGGGCACATCCCAGACGCAATCGGTCGCACGGGTCAATGTGGCGAGGAACTCCTGCGGCCTCGGCCGCGTGGTCCCCGCGCGGAGGAAGAGCGAGGCCGCCACAGCACAAAGGACGATGGCGGCAACGCCGGCGACCAGCAGCCAGCGTGTGCGAGTGGCCCTGTGTAGCTGCCTAGTTCCGGGATGAACCCGCTCCATGACCGACTCAACGAAGGCGTCATCGCTGAGGGGCATGCGCGCGAGGGTGGAGCTCACGAACGATTCCCGCGCCGCCGGGCTGTCCTGCAAGGCGAAGCCCAGCAGGCGATGGGTCTGGAACAGGTCGGCGGCCCGTGCGCGCAGCGATTCGTCCGCCGCCAGGAGGGCCTCAAGCTCGGCTACTCCCGCGTCGTCCAGGTCGCCTTCGAGGTAGTCGGTCCACAGTTCGGCGAAGCGTTTCTCGGACGTCATGAGACGACTCCACCCTCAGCCGCCAGTTTTCCCTCGATGCACTGCTGAAGCTTCTGCCGCAGCAGCCAGAGCTGCTTCTTGATGGCCGCCACGGAGCGGCCGGTGCGGGCCGCCATCTCCTGAAGTGGCAACCCATCCGTGTAGCGCCAGGCGATGAACTGCCGCCCTGACTCGCCGAGCGCCTCCAGACACTCGCGGAGGTAGTGCAGCCGCGCCGCCGTCGCCTCGTCCGGCTCCTGCGCGCGCCGCTCCAGTTCGCGCGAGAGCAGGTCCCGCCCGTAGCGCGTCTGGTAGTCTGCCAGCCGCCTCAGCCGGGTGATTTCCGTAAGGAGTTGGAACCGGGCGATGGCGAACAGCCACGCGCCGAAATCGGTGCCCTCCTGGAACTCACCGATTCTCGTGAAGGCAGCCACGAAGGTCCGCTGCGCCACCTCGTCCGCGTCCCCGCCTGGCGGGCAGTGGGCTGCCACCCAGGACCTCACCGGCGCCTGGTAGCGCCGGACGATGGCCTCCATGGCCGCCCGCTCGCCCTGCCGGGCGCGGCGGATGATGTCGGGGCGCAGGCTGTCGTCCGTGGGGGGCATCATATGGCTCTCCATTATACTAATGGCAGCAATCGCCGAAAGGTTACCCCGGAGGGCCGGAGGTTTTCCGGTATCCTCATGAGTAGGCAAGAGTCCGCCGGGGCTCCTGGGGCCCGATCTCGGCCCTGAATGCCGAAGCCAGAGCCAAGCCCCGCTCGATTTCCTCGCACCCCGCGTCCTTTTGCATAGGTGGACCCCCGCTTGACTCTGCCGGGCCGTGGCGATGGGCTCTGGGCATGGCTGGGGAAACCAGGCGGCATCCAGCGCCAGGAAGCCCGACCTCCCTATCCGCACGGCCCGCGGGGCGGGCTGGATGATGTGCGCCCCTTGGACGCGACGAAGTTGAGGATGAGCCAGTCCTTCGTCTGGCCGCAGGTAGCCTGGGCACTAGGTGGTCCGTGTGGCAAGCCCCCGAGGTAGTTGGGGATCTTGGGGGGCATTAGCCGGCGGATGCATGAAACGCCTACCGAGCCGCATGTGCTTGCTGGACACTAGGTTATGTCCACGATGCCCCGGGTGGCGGCCCCGATCCACGATCACCACGTCCTACTGCACGCGTGTGGGGATCTTGGGACAACGCGAGCGCCCGTGGTGGTCTCGATCAGCGGAGAACACAAACTGGGAGCGTGTCAGGCTCCCCGTCAGCAAGAACGAAGCAATGAATGGTGGACGGATCGGCAGGGCACTGGAGCTTCTGGAGGTAGTAGGGCTTGACACACGCCGCAAGACAGGGTATCTATGCCTCACGCGTGGTTGCCTTGGCTACCGTGCGCCCAACGGTATGCGGCAATGAAGGACGGCCACTCCCGGAAGCTCCTCTTGGCACTGCTCGCGGCCCTGCTGCCGGCCACAGGAATCCAGCTTGCCAGGGGCGGGGGGCTGCTCACGCCCAAGGCGGTCTGGAAGGACTATGATCCAGACAAGGGTGACCTCAGGGAGGAGATCGTTAGGCAGGAGACGGCAGGTGGGGTGTGCTGCCGCGATTCGTACATCAGCGCCTACGTGCTCGGCCAGGAGATTCGCGTTTACTGCCTCTACCGGGTCAAAGCAGGCGCCAAGGCTGCCCCGGGGCTGCTGGATGTGCATGGCTGGATGGGCGCCCCCAGCCCGAGCAAGGAGTTTATGGACAGCGGCTGGGCCGTGATGGCGTTCGATTACTGCGGCCAGACCGGCGACCGGAAGCACTACACGAAGTACCCGGAACGCATCCGCCACGGCAACATGGACCCGAGGTTCGGCGGACCGGTCCACGCGACGACCCCCGACGGCAAGTCCATCACCGATCCAAAGCAGTCCTCCGACTACCTCTGGTATGCGATTCAGCGCCGCGTGCTCAGCTACCTCGAGCGGCAGCCCGAGGTGGACAAGACCCGGCTGGGGGCCAAGGGCTATTCGTATGGCGGAACGCTCATGTGGGCGTTGGGAACCGACCCGCGGGTGAAGGCGGTCGTCGCCTACTTCGGCATCGGCTGGAACGTCTACTACCGCGATAAAGCGGTCTGGATGTACAACAACCCCTACGTCGAGCCGGAGAAGACCCCTGGGGAGGCGATCTTCCTGGCCAGCCTCGCGCCGGAGGCGTATGTCCCCTACATCACCGCGGCCACGCTGTACTTGAACGGCAGCAACGACCACCACGGAGGCCACGAGCGCGGCCTGGAGAGCTTCGAGAGGTTCCAGAAGGGTGTGCCCTGGTCGTTCGCCGTGCAGGCCCGCGGGCACCACAACACCGAGAAGATCGGCCAGAACTGCAAGCTGTGGCTTGAAAGGCACGTGCTGGGGAAGGACGTCTTCTGGCCGGCGCATCCGCAATCGGCGATTCGGCTCGACGGCGACGGAGTGCCCGAGCTGGTCGTGACCCCGGCGTCGCCGGAGCGGATCGCGAAGGCCGAGTTCTACTACGCCCTCAAGAGCCCGTGCAGCTTCGCCCGCTCCTGGCGCGACACCGCCTGCGTGCGGAAGGGCGACGCCTGGGCCGGCAAGATGCCGGTCATGAACGTGGACGACTACGTGTTCGGCTACGCCAACATCACCTACGACAACACCGTAGTCGTGTCCACGGACTTCAACGCGGCCATCCCGTCCAGACACGGCCCGGCCAGGGCGACCGACAGGGAATCCGACACCATTTCCAGCGGAGGGGAGGGGCTGGCGGCATGGTCGAACATTGCAGAGGTCGAGGGGCCGGGCGGCGTCAAAGGCTTCCGTCCCATTGACAACCAGAGGGGCTCCGGCACCGAACAGCTCAATGACCCGAAGTGGCGGGCGCCGGCCGGCAAGCAGTTGGGCATCAAGTTCCACTGCACCCAGCCGCAGACCTTGGTCCTGACCGCGGGCGACTACAACGAGGGGGAGATCGAAATCCCCGCCTCCGACGCCTGGCAGGAGATGGCCGTCAGGGCGGACCAGTTGATCAACCGCCTCAGCAGACAGCCCATGAAAGACTGGTCCCAAGTGGGCAAGATCCACCTCCGACCCAAGGCCGCCTCGGACATCACCAAGGTCATCTTCGCGGAGTTCCGATGGGTCGGGAACAGCAAGTGAAAGAGGAGCGGCCCATGCTTGATCCGACGACTCTGCCGCGCATTCCTGCCGAGGAGTACCCGCAACGCTGGCGCAGGGCGCAGGCATTGGTGGCGGAGCAGGGCCTGGACCTGCTGATCGCCTACGCCGACGACCGGGCGACGTATGGCGCCGCGCACGCCCGCTGGCTGGCGGACTTCCCCGTGCACTTCGAGCCGGCGTGCATCCTCCTGCGCAGGGAAGGCAACCCGATTCTCGTCTGCGGCCCCGAGAGCGATGAGCACGCGCGGCTGCGCGGCCGGATCGCGGACGTGCGCGTGCTGCGCGAGTTCACCAATCCCGACGAGGATTACCCCTACTCGACCATCCAGAGTCTCGCGGAAATCCTCAACGACGTGTGCGGGGACGCCAGCCGCATCCGCAACGTCGGCGTTGCCGGGCGTGGCCTGATGAATGCGGACCTCGTGGCCGCGTTAATGGCGACGCTGCCTGGGGCGGCGT
>VGYV01000484.1 GCA_016872855.1 Planctomycetota bacterium | reverse complement strand
CCGCTGCCCGACGACCTCGACGCCCAGCGCGGCCGCGCCGCCACCCCCTGGCCCCTCAGCGAGGACATTTTCCTGTGCACCTACCAGCACGGTGCCCGCCACGCCATCTACCTGGTGGACACCCTCGGCGGCCGCGAGCTGGTCTGGGCGGACAAGACGACCTCCTGCTTCGACCCCATCCCGCTGCGCCCGCGCCCGATGCCCCAGGTCCTCGCCAACGCCGTGGCCGGCCGCGAGAGCCGCAAGACCGGCACCTTCTTCGTCCAGGACGTCTATCAGAGCACGCAGCCCATCCCGCGTGGCTCGATCAAGCGGCTCCGCGTCAATGAGATCATCAGCCAGCCGACCAGCTCCGTGCCCATCCGCAGCGCAGCAAACAACGAAGTGGTCAAGGGCATTCTCGGCACCGTGCCCGTCAACGACGACGGCTCGGCCTTCTTCGAGGCCCCCGCCAACACGCCCATGCAGTTCCAGCTCCTCGACGAGAACGGCATGGCGGTGATGACCATGCGCAGCCTGGTCTACCTCCAGCCGGGCGAGCAGGCATCGTGCGTGGGCTGCCACGAGCCGCGCAACGCCACGCCCCCGCCGACGAATCTGGCCGCGATGCAACTCCGACAGATCGAGCCGCCCGCCGGCCCACGCTACCCGGGCGGCTTCAGCTATGCCCGAACGGTCCAACCCGTCCTCGACCGCTACTGCATCTCCTGCCACGGGCTGGACAAGAAGGAGGGGAACGTGGACCTCACGGGCGGCTTCGGTGCGGCGCAGGACGATAAGGGCCGCCGCCGCGAGCCCGAGTTCAGCGTCTCCTACAACGCCCTGCTCGGCGGCTCGGGCCTCGTCAAGATCGCCCAGCGGAACAGCGAGACGGCCTACAGCAAGCCGAAGGACTACTTCGCCCACGCCGGCCGCCTGGCGAAGCTCCTGCTCGATGGCCACCCCGACAAGGCGGGCGCCAAACGCGTCGAGCTGGACCGCGAGAGCTTCCGGCGCATCGTGGACTGGCTTGACCTCAACGCCCAGTTCTACGGCGACTACTCGTTCAACCGCATCGAGACTCAGCCGCCGCTGCCGGAGGGCGAGAAGGCCCTGCGTGAGGCCATCGCCCGCCGCTTCGGGCCTGAGCTGGCCGCCCAGCCCTACGCGGCGCTCGTGAACGTGGCCAACCCCGCCGAGAGCCGCATCCTCATGGCCCCCCTGCCCGCCGCCGCGGGCGGATGGGGGCAGGTCAAGGACAAGGCGTTCCGCGGCGAGGACGACCCTGCCCGCCAGGAGTTGGCGCGGCTCGTCGAGGCATCCGTCACGCCGCTGAAGGATCACGACATCGCCGGCACGTGCGGCCGGACGCAAGGCTGCCGCTGCGGCAACTGCTGGGTCCGCAAGGACTGCGAGGCCCGCCGTGCCGCCGCAGCACAACAGCAGGTGAGCGCCCCACACTGAATGTAAGGAGACCGCAGATGCGACGGATTGGAACTGCCTGTCTGCTCGTGGCCCTCGGAACGGCTGCCGCGGGGGAACGGTGGACGTATCTCGACCTCGTCAAACGCCTCACGGATCTCGAGGCCCTCGCTGTGCTGCCCGTCGCAGGCGAGAAGTGCCAGCAGTGGTCGAGCTACGACCGCGCGAGCGTGTACGACGAGAAGACCGGCAAGTATGTGCGCTGGGACGCCAACGGCGACGGCGGCGGCATCATCCGCCGCGAGGGCGACAAGGAGGTGTTCGCCGAGATGGAAGGCCCAGGCGTCATCTGGCGCGTCTGGTCGGCCCGCGCAGAGAAGGGCCACGTCCGCATCTTCCTCGACGGCGCCGCCGAGCCCGCGGTGGACCTCCCCTTCCACGGCTACTTCAGCGGCAAGGAGGCCCCCTTCCAGGGCAAGGCCCTCTGCCACGTGCTCGCCATGGGCTGGAACTGCTACGTGCCCATCCCCTTCCAGAAATCGTGCAAGATCATCGCCGACAAGGGCTGGGGACAGTACTACCAGTTCGTCTACACCACCTACCCGAAGGACACCGTGCTGCCCACGTTCAAGCGCGAGCTGGCCGCCGAGGAGACGGCGGCCCTCGCCAAGGCCAACGAGTTCCTCGACACCAAGTGCGGCGATGATCCCGCCGGCAAGCGCGAGGGCGAGGCCACGGAGTCGAAGGCGCTCACGGTCGAGCCCGGCAAGAGCGCTCGCATCGAGCTCGCCGGCCCCCGCGCCATCACGGCCCTCCGCGCCAAGCTCGACCTGCCCGAGCCGCCCGGCGACATCGCCGTGCTGCGCGAGCTGTGCCTCCGCATCACGTGGGACGACGAGCCGAAGCCGGCCGTCTGGTCCCCCCTCGGCGACTTCTTCGGCTCCGCGCCCGGCTACAAGGAGTACCGCTCGCTGCCCCTCGGCATGGCCGACAAGGCGATGTACTCCCTCTGGTACATGCCCTTCGCAAAGAAGGCCCTCATCGAGCTGACGAACGACGGCAAAGAGGCCCGCACCGTGAGCCTCGACATCACCCACGCGCCGCTCACCAAGCCCATCGAGGCCCTCGGCCGCTTCCATGCCAAGTGGCATCGCGACGCCTTCCTGCCCGAAGAGCCCGAACGAAAGGCGATTGACTGGACGATGCTCAAGACCCAGGGCCGCGGCCGCTTCCTCGGCGTCATGCTCCACGTGTGGAACCCGCGCGGCGGCTGGTGGGGCGAGGGCGACGAGAAGTTCCACGTGGACGGCGAGAAGTTCCCCTCGACGATTGGCACGGGGTCGGAGGACTACTTCGGCTACGCCTGGTGCTGCCCGCAGAAGTTCGTCAACGCCTACCACAACCAGCCCCACAACGACGGGGGGAACCGCGGCCACGTGTGCGTGAACCGCTGGCACATCGCCGACAATGTGCCCTTCCAGAACTCCTTCGATGCCTTCATCGAGAAGTACTATCCCAATAACAAGCCGACCCTCTACGCCCTCGTCGCCTACTGGTATCTCGCCCCCGGGCAGGCGGATGCCTACGACGAGGTGCCGGTCGCAGACCGCACGGGCTACTACACCCCGCCAGCCCCCACGGGCATCAAGGGCGCCCTCGAAGGCGAGGCCCTCAAGGTCGTCGAGAAGACCGGCGGCCAGGCCCGTCGGCAGGACCTCGACCACTTCGGCGCCGGCTGGAGCGACAACGCGCACCTCTGGTGGACCGGCGCCAAGCCCGGCGACAAGCTCACCCTCGCCTTCCCCGTCGCCGCCGACGGCCAGTACAAGCTCACCGCCCAGCTCACCAAGGCCAGGGACTACGGAATCGTCCAGCTCTCCCTCGACGGCGCCAAGCTCGGCGAGCCGATGGACCTCTACAACCCCGAGGTCGTGCCCACCGGGGTGCTCGACCTTGGCACCCACGACCTCAAGAAAGGCGAGCACAAGCTCACCATCGAACTCACCGGCGCCAACGACAAGGCCGTCAAGGCATACATGGCCGGCCTCGACTACCTCAAGCTCGACCCGGCTAAATGAGGGGCCCCCATCAGCTATCTGGGAGCGCGTAGATGAAGGAAACGACAGATGCAGTCGCCCAGGCACGGATTGAGGGGATCTCGATCCGGAATTACCGGGCGCTGCGTGAGGTCAAGTTCACCCCGCTCTCCCCGCTGACCACCCTGCTGGGGCCGAATGGCAGTGGGAAGTCTACCGTATTCGACGTTTTCGCGTTCCTCGGTGAGTGCTTCAGTGTAGGACTTCGGAAGGCATGGGACCGGCGCGGGCGGTTCAAGGAACTCCGCAGCCGGGGTTCCGATGGCCCAATAGTGTTCCAGGTGCGCTACAGGGAGAGGCCGGAAAGCCCGGTCATCACCTACTACCTTGCCATTGATGAGAGGCAAGCGGGTCCGGTTGTCGCAGAGGAGTGGCTCCAGTGGCGGCGGGGACGATACGGCAAGCCATTTCGCTTCCTCAACTTCCGCGGGGGCGAAGGCGAGGTGATCTCGGGCGAGACGCCGGAGCAGGAGGCGGAGCGCATCCACGAGAGACTGGAGTCCGCCGAGATGCTGGCCGTGAACACCCTCGGCCAGTTTGCCAAGCATCCCAGGGTGAGCGCGCTCAGGCGTTTCATCGCGGGCTGGCACCTCTCGTACCTGACGGCCGATAACACCCGAGGTGTGCCGGAAGCCGGGCCCCAGGAACGCTTGTCCCAGACGGGCGACAATCTGCCCAACGTCATCCAGTACCTGCGGGAGCAGCATGCAGAGAGGCTGGCCCGGATCTTCGAGACCCTGCGCCGCCGGGTGCCTCGACTGGAGAAGGTGGACGCCGAGTTGCTTGCAGATGGGCGCCTGCTCCTTCAGATCAAGGACGCGCCATTCGACCGGCCGATCCTGGCGAGGTATGCCTCGGACGGCACACTGAAGATGCTCGCCTACCTTGTGGCCCTTTACGACCCGACCCCGCCGCCGCTGATCGGGATCGAGGAACCGGAGAACCACTTGCACCCTCGCTTGCTCCCGGAGCTGGCCGAGGAATGCAGGACCGCAACCGCTCGCACACAGCTTATGGTCACCACCCATTCACCCTTCTTCCTGGATGGTCTGAGGCCGGAGGAGGTGTGGGTCCTCTACCGGGATGCCGGCGGCTTCACAAGGGCCTGTCGAGTTGCAGACGTACAAGGAGTTCCGGAATTCGTCGAGCACGGGGCGAAGTTGGGCCACCTGTGGATGGAGGGCCATTTCCGCGTCGGCGACCCGCTCACGAGGTCGGGTGAGCCAACTGCTGCCGAAGTGATCGCGCCTCTGCGGGAGAGAAGCGGCGATGCACCTTGAACTGCTGGTGGAGGAACCCTCCGCCGAAGCCGCACTCTCCGAGCTGCTCCCCAAGATCGTCGGGGTCCAGGTGACGTGGGCGATCCACGTTCATCAGGGCAAGCGAGATCTTCTCACTAAGCTGCCCAACCGGCTACGTGCCTACGCCCGATGGCTGCCCCGCGACTGGGCCATCGTGGTTCTGGTTGATGAGGACCGCGAGGACTGTCTTGAACTCAAGGGGCTGTTGCAGCATTCTGCGGAGGGGGCAGGGCTGTCAACAACCGCGCGGCCTGGGCCGGGCCACAGCATTCAGGTGGTCAACCGCATCGCCGTGGAGGAACTCGAAGCGTGGTTCTTCGGCGACGTGGAGGCCCTCCGCAATGCCTACCCGGGCGTGCCGGCC
Organism: Planctomycetota bacterium; assembly: GCA_016872855.1. GTDB lineage: Bacteria > Planctomycetota > PUPC01 > DSUN01 > DSUN01 > DSUN01. Next base: position 1,373 of record VGYV01000484.1, on the reverse strand, counting down.
ACATTGGCGGGGAAGAGCAAGTACCGTGACCCTGACGCCATCACGGGTGGCACATGGGAAGCCCTGGAGCGAGTCTTGCAGCGGGCCGGGTACTTTCGGGGTGGGCTGGCGAAGATCGAGGCCGCTCGATGTATCGCTCGTGTGATGGAGCCGAGCCGCAATCGCTCTCGGAGCTTCTGTTGCTTCCGCGACGCGCTCGCCGCTTTGCCCTCGTCCCAGAGTCCGTCCAGGCCGAGCGACAAGGGGAATGGCCAATGAGGTCGTGGAAGTCCAGAGTCGCGCTTCAGACGGCCCTGCTGGCGCTGGCGGCGGTCGCCCACGCTGGGCAGGCGGGGAGAAGTCCGGTCAAGGTGTTCCTCCTCGCCGGGCAGTCGAACATGGAAGGCCAGGCGGTGGTGGACCTGGACCACCCGAGGGACTACAACGGGGGCAAGGGCACCCTGGTGGACGTGATGCGCGACCCCGCCAAGGCGCCGCTCTTCGCCCATCTGAAGGATAAGGACGGCAAGTGGGCGGTGCGGGGCGACGTGTGGGTCTGGTACAAGACCGCCAGTGGCCTCAAGAAGGGCAACCTGTCCATCGGCTACGCGGTCTATCCGGGCAAGCATCACTTCGGCCCCGAACTCCAGTGCGGCCACGTGCTCGGCAACGCCCTCGACAGCCAGGTGCTCCTCGTCAAGACCGCCTGAGGCGGGAAGAGCATCTACAAGGAGTTCCGTCCGCCCAGCTCCGGCGGGGAGCTGGGGCCGTGCTACACGCAGATGCTTGCCGAACTCCGCGAGGCGCTCGGCAGCCTGAAGGAGAGCTTCCCCGACTATGACGGCGGGGGCTACGAGATCGCCGGCCTCGTGTGGTTCCAGGGCTGGAACGACATGTGCACCCCGCCCGCCGTGCCCGAGTACACGCGGAACCTGGCGAACCTGATCAAGGACGTGCGGAAGGAGCTGAAGCTGCCCAACCTGCCCGTGGTCATAGGGGAGACGGGCAACTGCAACCACGTGGTCTTCCGCAAGGCCCAGGCCGCCGTTGCCGACCTGCCCGAGCTGAAGGGCACGGTCGCCTTCGTGCCGACGGGCGACTTCCTTCGGCCCGCCCAGGAATCGCCCAACGTGACCCACGGCCACCACTGGTTCGGCAACGCCGAGAGCTACTTCCTCATCGGCAACGCCCTCGGCAAGGCGATGAAGAAGCTGCTTGAAGCCGCGAAGTAGCTCCTGCTGCGGCCAGTCTGGGTCGCCGGTTACCGACCGCGCTCGCCGGCCGAAGACTGGCTGAACGGCCTGTCGATTTACCCGGAACTGCGGATGCAGACAACGGAGGTCCAGGACCTGCCGCGGCGCGTCGCCGTGAGAAGACGCGGTGAGCCGGAGAAG
>VGYV01000483.1 GCA_016872855.1 Planctomycetota bacterium | reverse complement strand
AGCGAACGACCGGGAATCGTGGCGAGCTATCTAGCGCTTCCTGCTTCGCGGGCGCTGCGCGAAGGGGTCGCCAAACCGGACTGGGCGTTTCCCTTCCTCGATGAGGCGCAGGAGTTCTGCCACATCGCCGGGCTTGAGGTGTGGGGGGGCGTTGACCGCGGCCAGCACGGCCTCGCGCGAGCCCTTCACCGGCTCCACAGGCGTCACCACGACCCCGGTTCCGTCGGGAAGGTCAACGTCGTCGGCCAGCACTACCGTTCGGCCACGCACTATCCCATTGTAGATTGCCTGAGCCATATCGCGCGCCTCCTTTCCTCCCCGGCCCTATTCTACCAGATCGCCCCGTCAAATGCCCGGCCTGAGACAACGGACGGTGTAGGCAGAAGATGGCGGTGGGCCCGTGTGGCCCGCAGGCGTTGGTTCCCAGTGCCGCTCCGCTTCTGGGGCGGGGGCGGCTCCCCAACGGGGGACGGATGGCGGGGGACCACAGGAGCCTCTTCCGTGAACTGGGCCGAGGCACAGGTGCGCGATGAATTGAGCATGTAAGGCGAGAGCCTAGAGGAGCCGGCGGGCGGGGACGGGGGTGAAGCGGACGGCGGGGCAGAGGGCGGCCAGGCGGCGGGCAAGGTCGGGGATGGCAGGCTGCTCGGTGCCGGCGTGGGTGGCGTCCACGACCAGGAGGCCGGCCGCCTCGGCGGCGAGGGCCTGGTGGTGGGTTACGTCGCCCGTGAGAAAGAGGTCGCAGCCGCGGCGGGCAGCGTCGGCGATGTGCTTGCCGCCCGAGCCGCCGAGGACGGCGACGCGTCGGACGGTGCGACGGAGGGTGCCGACGGCGTGGAGCGTGGGGACGCCGAGGCGCTGTTTGATGAGGCGGAGCAGCCGTGCGGCAGGCATAGGCTTGGGCAGCCGCCCGCAGCGGCCGATGCCCACGTCGTGCCGGCCCCCGGCCAGGGGGTAGATGTCTATGGCCGGCTCCTCGTAGGAGTGGGCGGCTCGGGCCGCCGCCGCGGCACGGTCGGCGAGGGCGAGGGGCACGACGGCCTCGAGGCGCAGCTCGGGCACCTCCTCGCGGCGACCGACTTGGCCGATGGTGGGGTTGGCTCCTTCCAGGCCGCGGAAGGTGCCCGTGCCGGGGGTGCGGAAGGTGCACTCGCGGTACTGGCCGATGACGCCCGCTCCGGCATCGCTGAGGGCCTGGATGACGGGCGCCAGGTCGGTCTCGGGCGTGAAGACGACGAGTTTGGCCAGAGCGCTGCGGTCCGAGCGCGCCAGGGGCTCGATGCCCTGGAGGCCGAGGAGGGAGGCGAGGACGTCGTTGACGCCGCCGTCGGCGAGGTCGTAGTTGGTGTGGGCTGCGGCGAGGGCGATGCCGCGGCGGGCCGCGTCGAGGACGAGGCGGCCGGCCGGGTCGTCCGCCGCCACGCGACGCAGGGGGCTGAGGAAGGGCGGGTGGTGGGTGATGATGAGCTGGGCGCCGGCCTTGGCGGCGCGGCGGAGGAGGGCAGCATCCACGTCGAGGCTGACCAGGACGCGCTGGCACGGGGCCTCGGGGTCGCCGACGAGGAGGCCCACGTTGTCCCAGGCCTCGGCGAGCTCGGGCGGGGCGATGGTGTGGAGGGCCTCGACGACGGTGGCAACGGTGGGGGGCATGGGTCACTTCTCCGGGGGCTTGCCGGCCGCGTAGTTCCAGGCGTTGTGGATGCGGGCGAGCCGCGCTTCGTCGGTGGGTGGCACAGGGTCGGCATGGCCGTCGAGGAAGAGGATGTTGGCGGCGTCGCCGTGGCGGAAGTCGAAGCGGCTGGCGGAGAGGACGCCCTCGGCGCGGAGGCTGGGGCCGACGCCGACGAAGATGTCCATGCCCGACTCTGTGAGGGTGCTGAAGCCGTTGCGCAATTCGTGGTCGTGGCCGGGGTCCTCGATGTGGCGGCGGGCCCCGGGGTCGGGGTAGGAGGCATTGACGTCGGCGAACAGCGGGCGTTCCGCGGCAGGGAGGGCGGCCACGAGGTCGGCCTTCCGGGCGGGCTGGTCGGACTTGCGGAAGAGGATTTCGGGGGCGAAGTAGTCATCGGTCCAGCCCTTCGTGGGGCACTTCCAGAAGCGGGCGGCGTCCCGGAACTTCTGCTGGCGGGCGGGGAGGACGCCGACGTTCTGCTCGATCTCCCTGGGGGTAACTACGTGGTGGAAGCGCGGCTCGATGTCGCACAGTTCGTGGATGGCGAAGCGCGCATAGGTGAGGTTGCTCATGTCCTCGGCGATGGAGGGGCCGGCAACGTGCCAGGCGAGGGGGAAGCAATCGCCGTAGGCGCCCAGGTAGGCGGCCGTGGCCTGGTGGAGTTCGCGGAGCTTGCTCATGCAAACAAGGCGCTGGCCGTGCCTTCGGGTGGGGTCGGCGCCCGGGATGAGCAGCCATATCACGAAGGCAATGAGGCCCAGGGCCAGCAGCACCTCCAGCAGCGTGAGTCCCCGGCGGGTGTTCCGCGGTGGCCGGCGGAGCGGTGCGCGGCTGGTCGGGATTGCGCCGGCCCTCAGGCTGCGCACGGCGGACACTCCAGGGCGGGGAACTTGGTTCCGCATGTGTCGCGCGCGGGTGGGCAGAAGCGAAGCGGCTCCGCGGCAGGGGGCCGCGGAGCCGCATGTGGGACAGGCGACGACTCGTGCCAGCGTGGGCGCCGCGTCACGGTGTGGACGTCACGCCGTTCCATGCCGTGGTGATGGCTTCCACCCGCGACTGGTTGCTCTCTGGAACCATCTCCACGTGGCTGTCGAGGAACAGAACGTTGAGCGCGCTGTTGTGGCGGAAGTCGTAGCGGTAGTAGAGCTTCTTCGAGGTGTCGCCCACCGTGTCGGAGCCGACGTCGCGGGTCGCCCTGCCGATGCCGATGAACACATCGTCGGCTGCGCCGCCGCCGGGCACCGTGCCCAGGGTCCAGCCAGCCTTGAGGAGGTCCTTGTGAGTCGTGGCGGGTTTGTCCTTCCAGTCGGGCGGCTCCGGCAACTTGTAGCTGACGTCGACCTCAGTGAGGATGGGGAGCTGCGTGGCAGGCACCGCCTGCGTGGCTTGGCTCTTTTGCACGTGGCCCTCGAACTTGTCGGCGGCGGCCACGGCAGTGGTCTTCACCGTCCCGTCACTTTCCACCTGCCCGCTGAAGACGCGCGGAGCAAAGTAGTCGGCGGTGTACCCGCGGGCCGGGTCGGTCCAAAACAGCTTGTTGCGGGTGACTTTGCTCGACACCGTTTCGTTCTTCTCCGTCTGGAGCAGGTGGCTGAAGCCCGTCTCGCAGAACTCCTGGATGAGGAGGCGCCAGTAGGCGAGGTGTTCGAAGTGGCTGCTATCCGACGTGGCGGTGGTTGACTTGTGGGAGACATAGGCGGGGGGGAAGTAGTCGTCAAAGGTGTTGAAGTACATCTGGAGGGCCTTGAACATCTGGCCCTGCTTGTTCGAGCAGTTGGCCCTGCGCGCGCTGGCGGTGGCGGCCGCAATGACCGGGAGGAGGAATGCGGCAAGGAGCGCGATGATCGCGATGACCACGAGCAGCTCGACCATGGTGAATCCCTGCCTGTGCCCACGTCGCCTGTCCATCGAGACTCTCCTGTTGCGCCTGAAACCCCGGCGCCGCGCCGGGTTGCCCTCGCGCGCCTTTCGAGGGCATTGGGCTGTGCTCGGTTCGGTCGCTCCGTCCCTCCCTAAACCATGATACACTCCGGCCACTGGCCTGTCAAACGCCGACACGCCACGTTCCGGTGGCTTTGCTCCCACGGCGTGGCCCGCGAATGGCAGCACACACTGCCAGGAGCAGAAAAGGAGAATGTCCCCTTCTCTGCCCCACCAGAGTCCCTTCACCCCCCCTGGCAGGGCCTCGGGCGCGATACCGAGCGTTCGTCACAAGAGCAACGCGAGCAGAACTCGGGCGGGTTCCCAGCATTGAACCTTCTTTGGCGTGTCTTGTCAAGCGCTTTTTTCGCTTCCCGCGCCCCTGGGCGGTTGACACCAGGCGCCGTGGGGGGTTATAATCCTGCCGGTGAGTTGCCCGGCTTCGCGGGCGCGCCGCCCGCGTGCCGCATTCCGTGGGTCTACCGGGCATGCCAAAGCTGATTGACCAGCGGACGGGCGAGGAGCGCGAGCTGCTCAAGGCCATCGTGCTCATCGGTCGCGCGGAGTACTGCGACGTGTGCGTGCCCGTGCCCGCCGTGTCGCGCGAGCACGCGCGCATCCGCCGCAGGCTGACGGGCTACTATGTCGAGGACCTGGGCTCGAGGCATGGCACGTGGGTGAACGGCGCGCGCGTGCGGGGGCGCGCGAAGCTGTGCGACGGCGACGTCATCGCCGTGGCGGCCCCCGAACCGGAGGGACTGGCGACCACCAGCCTCCACGTGCAGCACACGGACACGGTGGAGCTTCCCCGCCGGCCCCCGGCCCCCAGCCAGGATGGTGCCCCGGGCGCGTGCTTCGTCTTCCGCAAGTAGAGGACATGCCGGCATGCCATCCGAGGACACGCATTGCAGGGTGTGCGGCAAGCCGCTGGAGGGGCGAGACAGGTTCGAGGGCAAGTGCCCGGGGTGCCGGGCGGCGGAAATCCTCGGCCAGGCCCTCCTGCCCGAAGGCCCCCCCTCGCCGGCGGCGGCCGACGCGGGCGCCGTTCCGCCCGCGCGGCGCCGGGCCGTGCCGGCCTGGCTGGCCCTCGTGGCCGGCAGCGTCCTGCTCGCCGGGGTCGTGGCGGCGCTTTTCTTCCGGCCGCGCGGGGCACGGGAGCCGGTCGCGCCCTGGGCCGAGCGGGTCTCGCCGAAGCCCGGGACGGGGACGGTGCCTGCGAAGGCAACTGCCCCTCCGGCGCCCGCGGCCCGCACGCCGGTGCCCTCGGACCTTCGCGTGACACTTCAGCAGGAGACCCTCGAGCTGCTCAGGCTTGTCGCTCGCGGGAGCTATGACCGGGTGATTGACAACTATGTGCAGCCGGACGAGATGGACTTCGCCCGGACCGAGCGTGCCCTGGACGACATTGTGCGGGGGAGCGCGGCCAAGGGGTTCACCGAGTGGGCGGCCCGACTGGTCCGCATCGGCGAGCCGACGCGGCGCGAGGCCAGGCTGGCCGAGGACCTGCGCCGCGCGGGCGACACGCAGGCCGACTTCACCGCCGCACTCCTCGCCTTCCTCGTGCGGGAGCCGGCCGCCTCCGATGCCGGGACCAGCTCCGAGGACCGCGCGCGCAGCGTCCTCCGCTGGCACCTCGCCGCTCTCTTCGATGGATTGGAGGCTGGGGCGGACGAGATCGGCGACATGGCGGCCCTCGCTCCCGGCCGCTTCGAGGTCACGCTGGCCCCCCGCGGCGAGCGCCGCGCGAGCTGGCTGCGCGGCGAGCCCGCGCGCCTGTGCTGGAGCAAGCTACCGGTCGGCTGGGTCGTCAAGCTCGACCTCGGCGACCGGCTCGAACGCGTCCGCGACATCCTGAAGCACCCCGCGGCCGGCGAGCGCCCCTCGCCCCCTTGAGCCGGAGCCAGCCCGTGAGCGGCACCCAGTGCCCGAAGTGCAACGTCGAGCTGCCCGCGCGCGGCCGCTTCTGCCTGGAGTGCGGCTGCGACCTCTACCAGGCGGGCGTGCGCCGGCCCCCGCTGCCCTGGGTGAAGGGGCTGGTCCTCCTCGCCGTCGTCGCCGCCCTCCTCGCCCTGGTGTTCCTCGGCTCACGCGGCTCGCCCTCCACGGTGCCGCGCGAGGAGCGCAGGGTGCGCGACCTCACCCGCGAGATGCTCCGCCTGGCTGCCGGCGGCGACTTCCGCGAAATCGTGCGCCGCTTCTACCGGCCAAACGCCGACGAGTTCCGCCGCCTCGACGAAGCGTTCCACGACCTCGTCCACGGGCGCGGCGCGCCCGGCCTCCGAAGCTTCCGCTCCAACTGCGCCGACGATCTTCAGGAGGCGAGGAGATTCGTCGAGCGGAACGGCACGCCCCACCCGGACTACGTCGTGAGGCTGTTGGTCGCCCTGACCTTCCAGGGAGAGGAGGGAGCGTTGAGGCCCACCCTCGGCGGCGCGCCCATCGGCGCCGAGAGCGCGGAGGACTTCGCCGCCTGGCACCTGAGCCTGGCCTTCAGTGGCGTGGACGCCAAGGGCGCCGAGGTCGGCGACGCCCGCTGGCAGGATGTGCCGGGCATCGGCAGCCTCCTCGTCGTCGCCGTCCGCTACCCCGAGCCGCCCAGCCTCGTGCCCGGCCTGGTGGACCCGGCCACGCTCCGCTGGCGGCCCACCGACGACGGCGGTTGGGCGCTCGCCTTCGGCGGCACACTCGGCCTCGACGAGGTCCTCGCCTTCCTCCTCAAACTCAAGCTCTAGATGGCCTTCAGCGATTCGGCTCATTGGGGCAAGGACTGCCTGAAGGCAGGACTCCAAACGAGCCGCTCTCCTGGTTCGGAGTCCTGCCTTCACGGCCTGTCGATTTAGTCGGCCCGGGAATTGCTGAGAAGATGGCCAGATTTCTATTGTAATCCCGCGGCGGAGCAAATAAGATAGGCGTCGGTGAGGGACGAGGCCGCCTTGCGAGGAGATGCTGA
>VGYV01000482.1 GCA_016872855.1 Planctomycetota bacterium | reverse complement strand
AGCCCCGAAGGGAGGCGGCGGCGCGGGCGCCCGTTTGGCTGCCTGCCCCCAGGCAGGCCACGCCGCACGAGCGAAGTCTCGTGCGGCGCTTAGTTTCTTATTGACTTCTGCACAGGTAATACGACAGTCTCGGAAACTCAATGTTCCCGAGACTGGAGGCACAGGAGCCGCGTGGCAACGCGCATTGCGGTCACTCGCCAAGCTCTTGATTGACTCTTTGGAGGTCCTGCATGATGCTCTGGTAGAGTGGGCTGCCGGGCGCGGCGCAGGCGAGGGCCTTCTCGTAGGCCTCCTTTGCGTGGCGCCACCGCTTGGCGCTGGCGTGGATGAATCCCTGGTTGCGGTAGTGCTTGGCCTGGCGTTCGAGGTGGTCGAGGCCATCCTTGGCGCGCTTGTTTTCGGCCTCGTACTTGAGCGCTTCGTCGAAGTGTTTGCGGGCCTGAACGGGGTCCTTGTTGATGATGGCGTAGCCCTTGGAGGCAAGGCGGGCGGCGATGTCGCCATAGCGGCCCTTGATGGCGTCGAGGAGGCGTTGGGCGCGGCGGTGGTAGTCGTTCTTTTCATCGGGCTCGACGCCGGCGGCCTCCGCGTACTTGTCCTCGGCCTCGCGCCATCGTTCTTCGTCGTCGGCCTTCTTGCCTTCGGCGAGGAGGGCGAGGACACGGCGGGCGCGCTCGGGCATCTGGGCGAACTCACCCTTTCCTTCGAGCTTGTTCCTCTTGATGGCCTCCTCGATGGCCTCGGGGGGTGCGCCGCTTTCGTAGAGGGAGCGGACCTCTTCGGAGCGGCGCTTGAGGTCGTCGGCGGCGCGCATGTTCTTGATGCTGGCGAGCAGTTGCTTGGCGCGCTCGTCGTTGCGGCCGGGCTTGACCAATGCCAGCACCCTCTCGGCCTCGTCGAGGTTCTGGCTGGCGATGGCGGCCTGTGCCTGGCTGATGTAGCCGTCTTCGAGGGCGTAGCGGCGGCAGTCCTCGATCTCCTTGTTGATTGCGGCCTTCAGGGCGTCGTCGGCGACATAGGCGAGCGCGGCCTGGTACTCGGTGGCAGCCTTGGCCCACTGGGCCTGGTCCTTATCGCGCCGAGCGCGGCGCAGGCGGCTGTCGGCGATGTCCTTGTGGATGCCGGCGATCATGTCCTTGGCCGGCCCTGCGGCGGAGGTGTCGGGAGGGATCTGCTGGAGGACGGCGATGACCTCGCGGCGGGCGTCCTCGCTCTCGCCTGCGGCGGCGAGGAGGCCCTTGGCCTTCTCGAGTTCGTTCCACCACAGGCTCTCCTTGTCGATCCAGGCGCGCTGGTCGCTGACGTAGGCCCTGGCCTTCGCGGAGGGGCAGCCGTGCTTCTCGATGCTGTCGAGGACGCCTCGGGCTTCCGCCTTGTTGAGCTTCGTGAAGTGACCCTTCGCGGTCTGGCGGAGCAGGGCGTAGTCGGCCAGGAGGCTTGCCGCCTCGAGCTTGGGGCGCTTGGCGTAGGCGTCGTTGAACCGGGCGATGGCCTTGGCGTAGTCGCCGTTCTTCAGATCGTCCACCCCGAGGTCCACGATCTGCGCCCAGGCGGCGTCGCTGAGCTGTGGCGGGCCATCGGGTTTCTTGGGGCCGCGGAGGAAGGAGACGGCGAAGGCGATGACGAGGATGGCGGCGATGGCGATAACGGTGACGAGGAGTCGGACGTTGGGCCGTCGGGCCTCGGCGGGCCGCGCGACGGCGGCAGCGCCGGCGCCGGTGGGAGCGATTTCAACCTCGCGGCCCGTGAGCGGGTCGCGGAGGAACCAGCGTCCGTCGCGGACGACGAGCTGGGGCTGGTTGGCCCCTCCGCCGCCGAGCACGGTCTCGCGCTGTGGGGTGTAGGCGACGGGCATGAAGCTCTGGTCGGCCGGCGTCTCGTCGCCGCTGGGCGACTCGGGGAAGTCTGTGGGCGCGGGCGGCGGCAGGTCCTGTTCGAAGGGCCGGGCGGGGCCTTGGGCGCCCGGGGGTGGGCCGGCCGGCATCTCGACGCCCGTCGGCGTGGCGGGGACCACGATGTCCTCGGCCGCGCCGGCGCCGCGGCCGTAGGTGGGAGCCGCGCCCTCGGAGTCGAAGCGCAGCTCGAAGCCGCCAAGCTCGACAACGTCGCCATGGCGCAGTTCGGCCCGCTCGACGCGCTTGCCGTTGACGAAGGTGCCGTGGGAGCTGCCCAGGTCGCGCAGGGTCACGCTCGTGCCGTCCACGTAGCACTGGCAGTGGCGGCGCGAGAGGGTCTTCGAGGGGATGCAGATGTGGCAGGCGGAGTGGCGCCCGATGAGGGTGGAGCCCTGCCGCAGGGGGAAGGAGAGGGTCTGACCGCCGCTGGTGGCGACAAGGCGCATCTAGCGTTTCTCCTGCGCTTGGCGTTCCATCCGAGTCGCTTCCTCGTCCAGGCCCTCGTAGAACCTGTTGATGATGTGGTGCTGTTCCGACTCGGGGTCGGGGAACAGGTTCTTGAGCTCGAGGGCGTAGGTGAGGGCCTTAGTGTAGTCGCCCCGCTCGCGCAAGATGTCGATCTCGTGGGCGAGCTTCTCGAAGCGGGCGTCGAGGGCCTGGCGCATGGCGTGAGCGTTCTGGGAGGCCCGGGTGGCGTTGGCCAGCTCCCTGGGCAGGGGCTCGAGGAGTCGCGCCGCGAGGTCGAGCTTCTTCGCCGCCCACCAGGAGTGGACGCTGGGGACGCGGGGGTCGGGGACCAGAGTGTATGCCTCGTGAAGGAGCTTGTGGCCCTGCTCGCGGCGCTCGTCCACGGTCATTCCCGTGGTGTCGGCGCCGGCGGGCGGGGGCTTGACGCCACGGACGACGACGCGAATGACCCCCTGCCCGAGGGGTGGGCCGTAGACCGTGATGTCGGTGATGCCGGGGGACTTGCCGACGACGGTGACCATCGAGCGGAAGAGCGTGCCCTTGGCGACGGCCACCTGCGGGTCCGTCGGCGTGCCGATCCGCTCGACGCGGCTCAGCCCGCGCGTCCAGCGCCCCTCCTCGGGCACAAAGAGGCGCGAGAGGTCCACGGGCTTCGACTCGTTCGCGCTCAGCATCTCGTCCCAACGCGGCGTCCGTGGGGACCTCTCGCCGACGGCGAGGAAGGCGGCGACGCCGAGGACGATGACGAGGACGAGGCCCATGGCGTAGATGGCGGGCCAGAGGTTGCGGCGGGCCTTTGCTGGCTCGACGGGCGCCGTGGGCTCGGGCAGGGTGAAGAGGTCCTGGACGCTCATCGGGCGCGCGAGCGCCCCTGCCTGCGCGGGCGGGGCGGCGACCACCGGCAGGCCGGCGCCGCCCACCCCCTCGGTTGCCGCCTCGTCGTCCACGATCGTGAAGTCCACCAGGATTTCGCCCAGGCCGATGCGGTCGCCCGAGTTGAGGGGGTGCTTGGAGATCAGCCTGTCGCCCACGCGGGTGCCGTTGTGGCTCCCCAGGTCCACGAGCACGCAGCCGGAGTCATCGACCTCGATGCGTGCGTGGCGGCGCGACACGCTCCTGTGGTCGAGCGGGAGCATGTTGTCGGACGTGCGCCCGATGGTGATGGGCTTGTCGCCATCGAAGGAGAAGCGCTCGCCCCGAAGGGCCTCGCTGACCACCGTGAAACACAGCCGCAGTTTGGGCATGACCTTCCGCTCCACGCAAGCCTCGCGCTGCTGTCATTTTACCACCCGCGCCCCGCCATTGCAACAAGCGGAGCGCGGCGGGGAATCGGTTCGCAGCCATGCCGCGTTTGCGCTAGAATGCAGTGTCGGCGCGGCCCGAAGGGCGCGCCCACAAGGACCAGGACTCCTGTCGAGGCCATTTGACTGCCCCATCGGGGCCGTGGGACTCCATGAGGGACACGCTCACAGCGCTGGTGCTGGTGCTGGCCGCAGCGGCGGCCGGCGGCGAGGCGCAGCCGCCATCACCGGCGATGGTGTTCTGCCAGCTCCTCGAGGCGCCCGACTCGACGCGGGAGAAGCGCGAGGAGGTCTGGGCCAAGCTCCAGGAGGCGGGCAAGACGCCGCCCCGGCCCGTCGTCGCCGCCGTCGAGAAGGTGCGCGACCGCGCCTGGTCCAGGCTCTTCTCGCTCCTCGGCTCCCTCCAGTCGAAGAAGCCCGTGGCGGGCCTCCGCAGCGCCATGGCGCCCCACCAGGCCAAGGTGCGCGACGTGGTGAACGGAGCCGCCTTCAGCAAGGAGAAGCTCGACGAGGCCGCCGCCCCCATCGAGAAGGCCCTCGAGGCCGCCGTCGCCGCGCTCGAAGAGAGCGAGAAGTTCAAGCCCCTCGACGACTCGATCCAGGAACTGGAGACCTATGCCGTCGGCTGCGGCCTGCGCCTGGGCTGGAGCGAGGAACTGCGCGGCGTGCTCATCCGCGCGGCCCTCGTCAACCAGGCGGCCGGCAACACCCGCTGGCGCTCCCTCCTCCAGGCCAATCGCGAGGCGGCCGCCTGGATAGACCCCGCCGAGCACGCCTGCCTCGAGGTGCTCAACACCCATCGCATCCTCGTCGGCCTCGCGCCCCTGGAGTTTGACCTCCGCCTCGTCGTGGCCGCCAAGAAACACGCCGAGGAGATGGTGGCCAAGACCTACTTCTCCCACGACTCGCCCACCGAGGCCCTCAAGACCCCCTGGCTGCGCGCCGGCCGCGAGCACGCGAAGGCCAACGGCGAGTGCATCGCCAACGGCTCGGAGAGCGGCGTGGCCATCTTCCGCATGTGGTACTACTCGCAAGGCCACCACAAGATCGTGCTCGGCGGCGGCCCCACCGTCGGCGTCGGCCGATGCGGCAGCACGTGGACCCTGCTGACGGGGGGCGCCGCGGCGAGCAGCGCCGCCGCGGCCAAGATGCCCGCCTATGTCCGCAAGCGCTACGAGGCGGGCGAGCGGCCCGAGCCGCTCCTCGAGCTGGCCAAATGGTGCGCCAACAACCAGCTCTTCACCCAAGCTGAGGACGAGCTGGAGCGCCTCCTCGCCCTTGCCCCCGACCACGCGGCGGCCAAGAAGGCCCTCGAGCGCATCCGCTCCCGAAAACGCTGAATGGCTCGCCTTGAAGGGAATGATGGGCTCCCGAGCACGGTCATTCCGAGCGGAGCCTTGCGAAGTCGAGGAATCTCTCTCCTCTGGCGTCTCCAGAGAGATGCCTCGACTTCGCTCGGCATGACGAGGGTTGTCATCACTTGCACACAGGTCCATAGCGCCGGGGAACAAGTCATGCCCATCTTCGAACACCGTTGCTCCGAGTGCGGAGCCGCCACCGAGGTTCTGGAGCGAGCGGGCAACCATGGCCAACGCCGCTGCTCCCAGTGCGGGGGCCGCAGGCTGGAGAAGCTCTTCTCCACCTTCGCCAGCGTCGGCGGCGCTTCGGCCTCCGCGCGTGGGGAGTGCGCCGCTCCGCGCCGCGGCGGCTTCAAGTGACAGCCCCGCTGACGCGGCCAGGTTGGCCGCCTGGGCGTTGGTCCATTGGATACAGGAGGACCGGGAATGGACCGTGCGCGCAAGGTCTTGATCATCGGCGGCGTGGCCGCTGGGCCGAAGACGGCGGCACGCCTGCGACGCCTCGACCCCACTGCCGAGATCACCATCGTCGAGAAGGGCGCCTTCATCTCCTACGCCGGCTGTAGCCTCCCCTACTACATCGCCGGCGTGGTGAAGGAGCAGAAGGACCTGGTCGCCACGCCCGGTGGCGTCCGCGCCTGGATCACCCAACGGGCTTGAGTGTAGAATGCAGACCCGACCCCGGTGATGCGGCGGTTCTGTGGGGCCGCGGGACACCTGTTCTGGACGGACGACATCAGCCTCCGCGACGTGCTGCTCCCGGATATCGTGCTCACCCACGGCCAGATTACCGACGCCTATCTGCTCGCTCTGGCGGTTCAGAAGGGCGGGAAGCTCGCCTCACTCGACCAGCGCATCCCTGCCGCCGCAGTTCCGGGCGGAGCCGACGCGCTGGAGCTGATCGCGCCGTAGCCGAGTGCCCCGCCGCCCGGCTGCCACTTCCACCCCCGCTGCCGCCGCGCCACGCCCCTCTGCCGCGAGGTCTGCCGGCTTCAAACGCGCCTCGCCTCCGGGAGGACCGCACGGTGTGACCGCTACTCCCCCGCCTTGTTGGGAGCGTCTTTGAGCCGCGCCACTGCCTCCGAAGCCGAGCTAGCCACGTGCTCATTCCGCGAAGTGCAGGCGCTTTGGATCGCCTTCAATGCATCCGGCCCGCCGAGCCATTGGAGCGCCCTAATCATGTTCCCGCGGATGCCCGCGTTTTCGGTTTCGTCTTCCAATACCTTCGCTAATATCGGCACGGCCGGGCGGTGGTTGGCTCTCCCTACAGCCAGCGCCGCCCATCGGCGCGCGTGGAATCCGGCCTCCTTGTCGCCCACAACCGCAAGGAGTCCGCTCCATGCTTGCGCGCTGCCGATCTGGGCAAGCGAGTCGGCAATCGCGTAGCACTGCCTCTCTTTACGGCTCTCCGGGCTTTCTTGTGGGTGCCCACAAGGGGGGCGCCAAGCCGAGGAACCCTTCTACCTCCCTCAGCATAGGCATGGCAAGGACTTACGCCGAAATACACCTGTGCCGGCGCTGGATCGCCA
>VGYV01000481.1 GCA_016872855.1 Planctomycetota bacterium | reverse complement strand
GCCAGCATCGTCCTCGAGCGCACGAGCGACTCCTCTCGCCGCGGGCGGTCACTTCCCCAGGAAGTGGTCATTCATCTTCGGGTCGGAGTGGCGCACGGCGCTGCCGGTGTGGACGTTTGCGACCTCGGTGATGATGGCGCCGTAGGGGCCGGCGAACTGCCAGTGGCGCGTGCCCGCCTTGCTCAGGGGCACGAAGTCGCCGGGGCGGGCCACCACCTCGTGCTTGGTCAGCGTGGTGCCACCCATGTGGCACTTGGGCACGACGATGTTGGGGCCGAGGTTGGCCTCGCCCTCGCCCACGATGTGCGACAGGCCGTGGCGCACCAGCCACCCCTCCATCTTCTGAGGAAGCCGTTCCGGCTTCTCGTGCCAGTGCTCGGGCAGCATCTGACCGGGCAGCAGGAAGATGTCCAGCATCATGTACTGGTCTCGCTCGTTGTTCACCCATATGCGGGCGCCGAGGCCGACCTTGGCGAACTGGCCCGCGCCGTAGTCTGAGACCCACAGCTTCTCGCGCATCTCCTTGTAGACGGGATAGCCGTGGAACTTCATGAGCGCGATGTAGGCTTCCTTGGCCTGCTTCTCCTGGAACTTGCCCGCGGCGTCGTAGAAGTACGAGTTGTCGAACGTGATGGCCCCCGCCGGCCCCTGCGGCATCCCGCAGCCCGCGAGCAAGGCCATGCCTGCGACAAGCCCCACGATCACCACTCTCTTCATCACGAGCTCCTTTCTCAACGGAACACTGGCCACACGGGGTCCAGGGCACGAATGGTCTGGTGGTAGCGGGCGACCTTGGCGTCGTAGAGGCCCTTGCGCGAGCGGTTGGGCTCCTGGCGGCGTGCGAAGCGCACCATCGCGGCCACGGCCTCCTCGTAGCTCCTGTAGCAGCCGGCGGCCACCGCGGCCGCGATGGCCGCCCCAAGGGCGCCTAGCTCCGTCCCGTCCGGAATCTCGACGGGCGTTTGGAGGGCGTCGGCGAATATCTGCACCCACGCCTTGCTGCGCGCCGCGCCTCCCGTCAACCGGATCGTAGCAGGCATGGCGCGAAACTTCAAGAGCCGCTCGATGTGCGTCCTGTGACCGAATACCACGCCCTCGTAGATCGCGCGCAGCACGTGGCCGCGCGTGTGCCAGCCATTCAGCCCGATGAAGCAGGCTTTGGCGTCCGGCCCCACGTTCGAGCCGTAGAGGAACGGCAGGAAGGCGATGTTCGCATCCTCAGGCTTCGTCGCCGCGACGAGTTCGTTGCAGAGGTCGTAGACGGACTTGCCCTGCTTCGCGGCGAGGGCCTTCTCGGCGCCGAAGAACTCGGTGACGAACCATTCGAGGTTGCTGGCCGACGTTGCGCTGCCCTCGAGCATCAGGTAGTAGCCCGGGATGGCGTAGCAGGAGGTCATGAAGACCTCGGGGCTGACGACGGGCGTCTTCGAGATGTACTGGTTGTTGCCCCAGGTGCCGGCGATCATGCAGAGCTGGCTCTCGTCGGTTAGGCCGACGGCGAGGCCGCAGGCATCAATGTCGAACATGCCGCCCGCGACGGGTGTGCCCTCGGCGAGGCCGGTCTCGGCCGCGGCCTTGGCAGTGACGCGCCCCGCGATGTCGGCGGAGCGGATGAGCGGGGGGAGCAGGCGGCGCGTATCAGCGATCCCGAAGGCCGCGAGCAGCTCGTCGTCGTAGGCCATCTTCGGCACGTTGAGGAGGCTGGTGCCCGAGAAGTCGGTCAGCTCCGCCGCCACCTCACCGGTTAGCTTGAAGCGAATGTAGTCCTTGGCCATGAGCGCCCAGCGGGCGCGGTCGAGCGTGGCCGGCTCGTGGCGCTTGAGCCACAGAAGCAGCGCGTTGGGCTGGGCGGGCCAGATGCTCTGGGTGGTCTTGGGCAGCACCGCCTTGTCCACGCCCGCGGCGAGCCACTCGTCAATGATGTCGCGGGCACGGGAGTCGGTGGACATGATGGCGTTGCGGACCGGCTCGCCGGCCTCGTTGATGAGGTAGAGGCCGTTGCCGTGCCCGGCGCAGGCCACGCAGGCGATGTTGGCGGGGGCGACGGCCGCCTTCGCGATGGCCTCGCGGATGACGGTGGCGGTGGAGGCCCACATCTCGGGCACGTCGCGCTCGAGGTGGCCCGGCTTGGGCGTGAGCGTCTCGGTCTTCCGCGAGGCCACGGCGGCCTCGCGGCCATCGGCGGTGAAGAGGGCCGCCTTCGACATCGTCAGGCCGTTGTCAATCCCGAGCAGATAACTTGGCACGGTTGTTCTCTCAAGGCGGCCCGTGGCCGCGGCCAAAGGGGATGAACGGGCGATTGGATGGGTGGATGGTTGGATGATTGGATGGGTGGATGGTTGGATGGGTGGATGGGTGGATGAATGGATGGTTGCCTGACATTCTTCCACCCATCCATTCTTCCACCCATCCATTCTTCCACCCATCCATTCTGCCACCCATCCATTCTTCCACCCATCCATTCTTCCACTCAGGCCGTCGGCTCCTTCTTCGCGGGCGGGACCTTGAAGAACAGGAGCATGAGGAGCAGGAGCGCCCCGGAGATGGCGGCCGGATAGGTCCACACGGTCCGCCAGTGCCACCGCTTGTAGAGCTTTCCGCCGCTGTAGAGCTTCAGGGTCTCGCCATCGAAGGAGCCGGCGACGTGGACCCTCTCGCCGGCCGCGATGGGGCTGATCTGGGTCATCTTGGCCTTGCCAGCCTGGAGGCTCAGACGGCCGCCCTCCAGCCCCAGTTGCAGGGCGTTCTCGCCCTCGCCGATCTTGAGGATGGCGCCGCTGAGCGGCTTTGCCTCCTCACCCTCCTTGGGCTTGGGCAGGGTGAGCCAGGTGGAGAAGGTGAATGCCTTGGCCTCGGCCGGGTCGCTGATCTTGCCCTTCGCGAGGTCAGCCCTGTCGCCGAACTCCCTCTTCAGGCGCTCGACGAGGATGTCCTTCTTCTGCTGCTCGGCGACCAGGAGGCTGATCTCGTCGTCGCTCAGGGCGCGGCTGTAGGCCACCGAGTCGGCCGCCTTCGCTCCCTCGATGCCAAGCGTGGCCTCGGCCGGCACGGCCGCGGGCAGCGTGTGGCCCGCGGCCACCCGCTCGCCCACGATCGCGTTCGCGTCCACGATCTCCCCGTTGATCCAGTTCCCCAGGAGCATGCCAGCGCCGAAGGTCACGAGCATGATCAGCCCCTGGGCCTGGGCGCGGATTTCCTTGGGCGCCACGCGGTCGGCATAGATGTAGCCGGTGATGAAGAAGAAGGAGAAGATGAAGCCGTGGACGAGGATGCCGCCGTAGTTGAGGAACATCATCTCCTCGCCGTCGGCGAACATGAACATCAGGTATCGCAGGCCCAGGATGGCCACGCCCAGCACGAGGGTCCACTTGACGCCGACCTTCTTGAGCGCGATGGGCAGGAGGAGCCACATGACGAAGATTTCGATGAACTGCCCCAGGTGCATCGTCCCTGTGATGATGCCGGTGCCCAGCGAGGAGAGGTAGAGGCTGAAGAAGGACCAGTAGGCGGCGAAGGGGATCATGGCGACCAGGGACACGACGATGAAGACGGCGAAGGAGGGGTTCTTCATGAGGGCCAGGGCCTTGAGGCCCAGAATGTCGGCGACGGCCGCCTTCTTGCCCGCGGCCGGCGGCGGCGTGTGGGGGAGCGCGAAGGCGAAGAGGCCGGCCACGACGCTCAGCGCCGCCGCCCCGAGCAGCGGCAGGTGCGTGCCGTCCCATTGCACGTTGAGGAGCTTGGTGGACACGATGCCGAAGAGTGCCGTGGCGACCCAGCCGATGGAGCCCCAGACGCGGATGCCCGGCAGATCCTTCTCAGTGTCCTGGCAGTTCGCAATCGCAATCGAGTTGGTGATGGCCCAGGTGGGCATGTAGAGGAGCTGCTGCACCAGGAGCGCGGCGAAGAGGAGCCAGGGGTCCTGCACCGTGGAGGCCCAGACGAGGAGCGCCGCGCCCACGAGGTTGAGGAGGGCCAGCACCTTCTCGCCCGCGAAGAAGCGGTCGGCCACCATCCCCACGAAGATCGGCGCCAGCAGCGCCCCCAGCGGCACCGCGTTCAGCACCCCGCTCGTCTGCCTCCCTGTGCAGTTCAGCACCCCGTCCAGATACGCCGCCATCTGGATGATCCACACAGCGTGGATGGCGTACTGGAAGAACATCATCGCACTCAGCCGCACGCGCACGTTGAGCGACATCCGTTGCTCAGCCATGGGTCCCAGCCTCCAAAAAGGGGATGAACGGATGTCTGGATGAATGGACGAATGCAAGAGATCGGGTTCTGACACTCATCCACTCATCCACTCATCCACCCATCCAGTCTTCAGTGCATGGCCAGGCCGCCGCTGACGTCCACCGTCGCGCCGGTCATGTAGCTGGCCCGCTCGGACGCCACGAACACCACCACGCTCGCCACCTCGTCCACGCTGCCGATGCGGTGCATCGGCACGCGGCTCTCGAACTTCTCGCGGTTCGCGTCAATGACCTCCTTCAGCATTTCGGTGTACATCAGACCAGGGGCCACGCAGTTCACGGCGATCCCGTGGGGCGCCATCTCGCGGGCGAGCGAAATGGTGAACGAGATGATCGCCCCCTTGCTCGCATCGTAGGCCGTCTTGCCCGACTGCGAGCCCCGGAACGCCGCCTGCGACGAGATGTTCACGATCCGCCCCACCCGCTTGGCGGCCAGCAGCCGCCGCACCATCTCGCGGCAGCACAGGAACGTGCCGGTCATGTTGATCCCGAACGCCCGCTCCCACGTCTCCAGCGGGGTGTCGGCCGTCGGGCAGGCGGGGGCGATGGCTGCGTTGTTCACCAGCACATCGAGCGGCCCGAGCCTCGCCTCGGCCTCGTCGAACATCCAGATCACGTCGGCCTCGGTCGCCACGTCGGCGAGGACCGCAATGGCCTCGACGCCATGCCGCTCACGTATCTCGCGGACCACGGCCTCGGCCTTCTCGGGGTTTCGGTGGTAGTTCACGGCCACCTTCGCCCCCTCGGCGGCCAGGCCCAGGGCAATCGCCTTGCCGAGGCCATGCGAGGCCCCGGTGACCAGCGCCACCTTGCCTTTGAGACCGAGGTCCATTCACGCACCTCCAACGTGCCCCTGCGCTCGGAGTGCGGGCTTTAGCCCGTATCTTGCGCGGCCGGGATACGGCCTGAAGGCCGCACTACGAACCCTTTCTCGCTCCCTACTCGTCCCCACGCAGAGCGTGGGGACGAGGCAAGTCGAGGTCAGGGTCCTGCAGAAAGCACGACACGGAAACCGGTAGCGCAGGTTCGGTAATCAGGACCATCCCAGCTCCGGTACGCCGAGTGGAGACCCCACGAACAGTTGTCCCACGCCCCCCCGCGCAGGACGCGGGTCTCGCCGTAGTCCTCATAGCGGTCCTCGCACCACTCCCAGGCGTTTCCGTGCATGTCGTGCAGGCCAAAGGCATTGGGCTTGAAAGAGCCTACGGGGGCCGTATGGACGAAACCGTCGTCCCAGTTGAACCCGGCCCAATACGGGGGCGCCGTCTTCAACACGTTGCACCAGCCCTTGCCCTTGTCGGGGTCGTCCCCCCACTGATACCAGGTCGTGGTGCCGGCCCGGCAGGCATATTCCCATTCGGCCTCCGCGGGCAGCCGGTAGCTCGACCCTGCGGGCCAGACCTTGTCCGTCGCATTTAGCCAGTCGGCGAAGGCCCGGGCGTCGTTCCAGCTCACGCACACCACCGGGTGCTCATTGGTCTGCTTGAAGTATGGATTGCGCCAACTGGCGTCCTCCGCAGGCTTCACGTGGTCTTTGATGGCGACCAACGCACCCTTGAACCTCGTGCCCTTCTCGGCATCGGTCTTGTAGCCCCTGGCCTCGACGAAGCGGCGGAACTGGCCCACCGTGACCTCGTGCTTGCACATCCACAAGGCCTTCGAGATCGTCACCTTGTGGGCCGGCTTCTCATGCGTGAACGACCCATCCTCCGCCTGGGGCCACTTGGCGAGCACGCCCCTGATTTCCTCCTCCGTGCTCCCCACCGTGAAGGTGCCCGCGGGGATGAGGACGAAGGTCATCTTCACCCCGCCCCCGAGGTCCACGACGCGCTCCTTAGGCACCTCCTCGCCGGCAAAGGAGCTTGCAGCGAGTGCGACCAGCAAGGCCGTCGCCGCCAACCCATGCCCACCTGCCCTCATGTCCACGTCCCCCTGTAGGGCGTGCATAGCCCTTGGAAACCCTCGGGCCAGGCCCGCACGCGGAACGTAGCGACAAGCGTCCCGCTTGTCGAACGGCCCCAAAGCTCCGCAAGCGGGACGCTTGCGGCTACGCATTTCGTGGCACAGCATGGCAGACCCGCCGCCCCCTTGTCAAGCCGCGACGACGCAGATTCCGTCCGCCCCGTTTGGAGTGCGGGCTTCAGCCCGTATCCTGCCGCGCCAAGATACGGCCTGAAGGCCGGGCATTGCCAGATTGGGGGGTTCTCTGAGGAGTTGTTTTTCGAGACGGGTCTTGCCAAGAAGAAGGCTTCTCCACACAATGGGCGTGTCAAGCGTGGGACTTGCGTTTCCCACCGCCCATTGCGAAG
>VGYV01000480.1 GCA_016872855.1 Planctomycetota bacterium | reverse complement strand
TATACCACTCACTACATATCATGTCAAGCTTGACAGAGTACTAGGGCGCCGGAGTGCTGCAGGAGCTGCTGAGCATGTAACAGAGGCAGGGCGTGGGGCGTCATTTGTGCGTAAGGGCTGATGCGGCAATGTGTTAGGGCTGTGGGCGCTGGGGCCCACTACATGCTCAAATTCAGTGTGGGAGATTGAGCATGTAGCGCGTGGGTGCGTGGCGCCGGAAGTTACCCTCCCGAAGGTGTTGGAACCTTCGGGAGGGGGGTGGGCGGGGAATTCAACTGGGGCGCGGCCCTACGGCGGGCAGTTGGCGGGTGGCGCGGGCGGGGGGGCGGCGGAGGAGCTTGACGAGGTTGACGAGGTTGCCGGCCTTGTTGTAGCGCACCTGGTCGGTGAGGCGGGTGAGCATGAGGATGCCGAGTCCGCCCTGTCCGCCCTCGTTGTGGCGCTTTCGGGCGGCGTCGGCGGCGTTGAGGAGGGCGGCCTGGCGCAGGTAGTGTTGGGCGTCGAAGCCCGGGCCGTCGTCGCGGACGGCGAGGGTGACGGCGGCGGGGTTCTGGCGGTATTCGATGCGGACGCGCTTGGTGGGGTCGTAGCGGTTGCCGTGCTGCATGGCGTTTGCGACGGCCTCGCGGAAGGCGGCCTGGACTGCGGCCTGCGCGTGGTCGGGGAGCCCGCTGGTGTGGAGGAGGGCGACGGCGAGCTCGACGGCGCGCTCGAGGTCGGCCCTGCGGCTGGGGAGGATCATGCGGACCTTGCGGTTGGGGGGTGGGTGTGCGGAGCGGACGGCCTTGCTGGCGGCAGCGGCGATGAGCTGGTGGATGGCGATGGGCTCGGACAGCTCGACGTCGGCCCGGACGCGCAACTGGCCGGGCCGGCGCGGGTCCTTCCCGGCGGGGAAGATGGCGACGACGGGCACCCAGTTGGTCTCGGTCTGGTGGACCTTCAGGGCTTCGAGGGCCTCTTGGGCCCAGGGCGGCGCCATGTCGAGCATCACAAGGCCGATGTCGCGCCGCTCGGCCTGTGCGAGGAGGGCCTCCGCGCCGTCCACCAGGCGCGTGGTCCATCCCGCGGCCTCGAGCGCCGACTGGAGGATAGGGGCGAAGGGGCCGTCCTCGGGGACGGCCAGGAGGATGCAGCGCCGCGTGGCGCCCTTGGGGTGGGCCTCTGGCATGGTTCTCCGCAGTCTCTAGGTCTCGCGGCGGCCTGGTGCGGGCGGCTCAGGCGATGCGCACGGCGCGGATCGGGCCCTGCGAGGCGTGGATGCTCTCCCACCGGTCCTCGGGGCCGCGGACAGCCTCCTCATACTCGGCGTCCGAGATGGGGAGGGGCTGGACGGGTGGCGTGGGGACCGGCCTAGCGGCCGGCTCGTGCATGAGGCGCCGGAGCAGAATCTGGATGTGGTGCGGGGGGCATCGGACCGCCTTGACGCGCAGGCCGGTGGCCCGGCGGACCGCCTCCGTGGCCTTCGGATTCACATCGCCCGCGAACGCGACGCACAACAGGTCGCCCATCTGGTCAATCGGGATCATCTTGTACTTGGACAGGATCTCGAGCGGAACGAGGCGGGCCACGGCGATCGGGATCCTGCATTGCTTGAGGTCCACGTCGGCCACCTTGTAGCCGGCGGCGAGCACGTGGAACAGCTCCGCCTCGGTGGGGGTGTGGAGCTCGGCGAGGATGCGGCCGAGATACGTGTCTGCCCTGCCGCTCACGGCGAGCTGCTGCTGGAGGAACTCGCGGCTGATCGGTCCCTCGGCGAGCAGGTGGCGCCCCAGGTTGGGGTCAACCGCCTCCTCCGGGGCCGTTCCGGGCGGCCGCGTCTCCTCCTCCGTGGCGAGCATCCTCAGCACGTCGTCGGCTGTGCGGCCGTGCTCGTCGGCGGCGGCAGCAGGCCGGCGGGCGGGCTCGAGCGGGAGCGGCGCGGCCGGCTCGGGCTCGCCGGGAGCGGGGGCCTTGGCGGCTGCCGGCGCCGGGCGGATGGGCTCGGGCCCCGTCGGCTTCCTGCGCTTCTTCTTGAAGAGCCATTCGAACATGGCCAGCACTCCGGGGGGCTGGGGGTCACGGCTTCTGGATGGCCTTGGCCATGATCTCCTTTAGGGTCTCGGCAATCTGCTTCTGCTGGGCGAGTTCGGCCTTGAGCGCGGCGAGCTCGCGCCGGGTCTCCTCGAGCTGGGCGCGCAGGGCGGCTGCCTCTGCGCCGCCTCCTGCCGGGGGAGCGAGGGGAGCCGACGAGGCAGAAAAGGAGAATGTCCCCTTCTCTGCCTCCGCATCGGGTTCGTCCAGGCGCACGTCATCGAGCGGGGATTCCACGGGGGCCTCCTGGGGTGGAGTGGGTTGTGGCGCGTCTTCGGCCTTGGGGGCGGCGCCGAGGTCTTCGAGGGCGAGGCGCACCTGCTCGGCGATCCCACCGTTGCTGATGCGCGCGGCGAGGGCCGCGGCCTGTTCAAGGGCCTGGCGCGCGGCGGGGATGCGCCCGGCCGCGCGGTGGGTCTTGGCCAGTTCGAGGAGGGCAACGGCCTCGCCCGCGGGATCGCCGAACGACCGGGAGAGGGTCGCCGCCTGCTCGAGGCACCGCGTCGCCTCGTCCGCCTCGCCCTGCTTGAGCTGCATCGCACCCAGGGTGCGCAGGTGGCGGGCCTCGACGTGGCGGTCGCCGAGCGCGTGGTCGAGCTCGATCGCCTGCTGCACGCACGTGATGGCCTTGCCCGTCTCGTCCAGCTCGTCGAACACGAAGCCGAGGTTCAGCAAGTCGTCCACCTCGGCCCGCGCGGCGCCGCTGCGGTTGTTGAGGCGCCAGGCCTCCTGGTAGCGAGCGACGGCCTCGCGGCGGTTGCCGAGCTTGCGGTGGATGGCGGCGATGTGGCCGAGCTGGGCCGCCGCATCCACGTCGTCCCTCAGCTCGCGGCACAGGTCGAGCGCCTTCTGGAACGAGCGCAGGGCGTCGTGCGGGCGCCCGAGGCGCTCCTGAATCGTCCCGAGGCTGGCCAGGTCCGACCCGAGGGCCGCCTTGCGGTTGAGGGCCTCGTTGATGGCCATGGCCTGTTGGAGGGAGCGGATGGCCTCGTCGTGGTGCCCGAGGTCGCACAGGGCCGTGGCGATGCAGCCGAGCTGGGCGGCGGTGCCGCTGCGGTCCTTCTGCTGCTGGTAGACCTCCATGGCCTCCTTGTGGTAGCGGAGGGCCTCCTGGGGCTGGCCCAGCTCCTGGTAGATGCGGGCCAGGTTGGCCATGCACAGGGGGCGGTTGATCGGCGACTCGCCGGCCCGCGACCACATGAGCAGCAGGCGGTACTCGCTGGCCAGCAGGTGCAGAAGGCCCAAGCGGTGCTTCTGCTTCAGCGTGCGGGGAAAGTCCTGCATGAACTGCACCGGGTCGCCCGCCAGGCGGATGTGGTACGAGTGGGCGCTCAGGGCCTCAACGTCGTGTGGGTCCCGCTGGAGCCGCTCCAGGAAGTGAGCGGCCGCGCGCCTGTGGAACAGCGCCACCGTGTCGTCCTTCTCCTGGCGGAACAGGTCGGCCAGGCTCTCGTGGAAGATGCAGGCATCGGTCCCACGCGGCCCGCGACGCATGACGATCAGGCTGCGCACGTCGTCCGCCAGCAGCATTTGGCCAAGGTCAGCCTCCGACGCGCCGAGCAGGTCACGGAGCGCGGCCGCATCGAGGCCCGACGGCACGCGTGCCAGGCACTCGATGAGGCGGCGTGATTCGTCGCCCAGGTGGGTGAGGAACTGCTGGCACAACTCTGGCGCGGTCGCGGGGAGCGCGGCCAGCGCCGCCGCGCGGTCCGCCGCGCCGGCGAGCAGCTTCGCCCCCAGGTCCGTTAGCAGCGGGTTGCCCCCGAATGCCGCGCGCGCGCGGCCCACGAGCGGCGCCACCGCCGTCCCCCGCGGCAGGTGGAACTCGAGGAGCCGGCCCACCTCGGCCTCGGCGAGCGGCGGAAGCTCCGGGACCACGGTCACGGTCGGCTGGCCGGCCAGGGCCTCGGGCGCCTCGGCCGTGGCGACCACGAGCTTCACCTTCGCAGGGAGGCGATGGGCAAAAAACTCCAGGGGGAACGCATGCCCCCCCTGGGCACGGCCCAGGTCGAGCAGCAGCACCAGGCGCGACGCAGCATCGAGCGGCGCCGCGGCCACGGCGAGCAGGCCCAGGAGCTTCTCGCTCACCGGGCGACGGTCCTCGCCCAGGAGATGGCCGAAGAACTCGCGCGCGCTGGGCACCAGGGTGAGACCCCCGCTAGCCGCGCCCGCCTCGTGGGCCGCCGCCATGCAGCTCAGGATCGCATACTGCCGCAGGTCCGCATCCAGAAGGTGGCCCAGGCAGCAGTGCACCACCGCGTGGTGCCCCGCGCGCTCCGCCTCGAGCCGCAACTGCCGCAGGAGGTGCGACTTCCCCGTCCCCTCCGCCCCTCCCACCAACAGCGTCTCCCCCTGCGGGCGCTCCAGCATCTGTCGGAACGCCGCGACTTCGCTCTCGCGGCCGACGAACGTGAATCCCGCCAACCCCTGGCCTCCAATGTCCATGGCGCAAAGGGCCCACCCGAGCGGCCACGATTATACTAGCGCCCCAGCCCCTTTGCAATACGTAGTTTCTGTTGCGGAAAGCCCAATTCGCCGAACTCGGGCCGTGCTCGGAAGCCAAGGACTGGCTGAAGCCAGGACTCCGAACGCGTTCGTTCCTTGTTTGGAGTCCTGCCTTCAGGCAGTCTTGGCTTTCCGCAACAGAAACTACGTAGTGCGCCACGAAATCGCTTGCCGCGCGCCGCCATTCGTGGTAGCATCCAGGCCGAACCCACGGGCGGAGGTCCGTCATGCCGAGCGAAGTCGAGGGGCTCCGCTCGGAATGGCCGGGTTGGCGGCTTCCATTCCTTCCTGCGGAGGCCGGTACGAATGAAGAAGAATCACTTCTTCGCTGTGATCGCGGGACTCGCCATAATGTTCGGCGGCCCGGCCCTTGGGCTATTCGTCACCGTGCGTCGGATGACCGCCCTCCTCGCGGCAGTCCAGGCCAGCGCCAACGGCCCGCCGCCCGACCTCGCCGCCGCGGGCGCCCGCGCCCTGGCGCCTGCCCAGGCCGGCCTCCTCGTCGGCACCCTTGGCCTCGCCCTCGTCCTCGGCGCCATCGCCCTCCACTTCGCCACCCGCCGCCGAAGGCCCCAGCCTCCCTCGCGGCCGGCCAAGGGCGCACAAGGGACCAAAGAGACGCAGAGCGGAGCGGGGGCGTCACGCGTCTCTTGGGTCCCTTTGGTCCCTTGGGTCCCTTGGCTGGGCCTCCCTGCTGCCCTGCCGACTCGCGGTGGAACGTTCGGGGGCGGAGGGCTATAATCGGCTTGCGCACGGATGGCGCTGTTTGGCGAAAGGAGCAGGCCGATGGGACAGCAGCGCGCGATGGGCCGCAGGGGGTTTCTCAGGTTGCTGGGCGCGGCGGGGGCCGCGCCGCTGGTGGTGCCCGCAACGGCGCTGGGGCGCAGCGGCTCGATGTCGCCCACCGACCGCATCCTGGCCGCGTCCGTCGGCGCGCAGAACCGGGGGAAAGACCTGATCAACGGCGTCATCCGCCACAAGGACGTGATGCTGCTGGCCGTGTGCGACGTGGACGAGAAGATCCGCGCGCAGCGCGTCGGCGAGTGCAACAAGTCCTACGAGGAGCAGGAGCGCGGGAAGAACATCGCGTCGGGCATCAACGACTTCTGCGAGGTGATGGAGCGGACCGACATTGACGTGGTGCTGATCGCGACGCCGGACCAGCACCACGCGCACATGGCCATCGCCGCGATGCGGACGGGGAAGGACGTGTATTGCGAAAAGCCAATGACGCTGACCATTGCCGAGGGCCGCGCGATGGCGGAGACGGCGGCGCGCTACAAGCGGGTGTTTCAGGTGGGCAGCCAGCGGCGGTCCGAGGAGAAGGTGAGGCGGTCCTGCGAGGCCGTGCGC
The DNA here is from genome assembly GCA_016872855.1 of Planctomycetota bacterium. Lineage (GTDB taxonomy): Bacteria > Planctomycetota > PUPC01 > DSUN01 > DSUN01 > DSUN01. The sequence continues at coordinate 653 of VGYV01000480.1, read as the reverse complement.
AACGGGCGTATCGGCAAGCTCCTGCGCGTCGAGGTGGGCGTGGGCATGCGCCCCGCGAAGCCCATGCCCGACGTCGCAGAGCCGGTGCCGAAGGAGTTGGACTACGAGCTGTGGCTCGGCCCCGCGCCTTGGGCGCCCTACTCGAAGAACCGCTGCCACTACAATTTCCGCTTCGTGCGCGACTACTCGGGTGGCGAGATGACGAACTTCGGCGCCCACTTCTTCGACGTGGCCCAGTGGGGCATCGGGGCGGACGACACCGGCCCCGTCGAAATCGTCGGCAAGGGCGAGTTCTTCGACGGCCTGTGGAACACCTTCTCTAAGCTGGACCTGACCTACCGGTACGCGAACGGCGTGGTCATGACGGGCACGCACAAGTTCGCCGGCTGCAAGTTCATCGGCACGGAGGGGTGGGTGGACGCCGACCGGCTGGTGGGGGAGCCGATGAGCGCGATCACCGCGCCGCTGGGGGCCAACGACGTGCACCTCTTCCAGCCCCGCGGCGGGCACATGGGCAACTTCATCGAGTGCGTGCGCACGCGGGGCCGGACGGCAGCGACGGTTGAGATCGGCCACCGTTCGGCCACGGTGTGCCACCTGGGCAACATTGCGATGACGCTGGAGCGGAAGCTGCGCTGGGACCCGAAGGCCGA
>VGYV01000479.1 GCA_016872855.1 Planctomycetota bacterium | reverse complement strand
AGGAGCGGGTGGCCATCACACGCTTCGGCACCGATTACTTCAACGAGATGGCGACGAAGCACTTCGGGAAGAGCTACGACCAGTTGACCGATGCCGAGCGCGCGCTCCTCCACGGCGCGGCGGAGGAGGCCGAGGGCTTCGCCAGCAAGGCCTGGCGGGCCTCAGGGGCCGGCCTCGGGGTGCTGTGCGCGGGCTGGGCCATCCACGACGCCTACAAGGAGGGCTCGAAGCTCGGCAAGGGCCTCGGCTACAGCTACGCCGTCGGCCGCGCCTTCATCGAACTCCTCCAGTACGGCTACCCGCCGGCCTCCGCTGCCGAGCTGGTCGTGCGCCTCACCGCGGGCGTCATCAGCCTGGGAGTCTCGGCCTACAAGAACGACGTCCTGGAGACGCTCTACCGGCGCTACGCGGCCGGCGAGCGGCTGGACGATCTGCTGGACACCACGGCGGTTGCCGGGTACTTCGCCGGCGGCCTGCGCCAGATGGTCATCGAGATGCGCCAGGAGAACCCCAGGCTCACGGAAGAGCAGATCGCCCAGAAGATCCGGGACTACTTCGTACGGCGCCGCGAGGCAGAGAAGATCGCCTCAGAGCAGGAGAGGCAGATCGCGTTCCTGGAGGCCTGGATGGCCTCCAGGGGCATCTCGCTCGTCTCTGCCGACTCCGTCCTGGCACAATCGGACAACGATCGTCTGAAGAGGGATGACCCTGAGGAGTACTACCGCCGCATCGCCGCGCTCATGGAGAACTACCAGAAGCTGGCGGAGATGTTGGCTGCCGACGGGGTGCCGGCGACCAGAGAGCAGATTCTCCACTTCCTGTTCCTGCTCTACCGCGGCCCGCAGGGCGCGTTCGACAAGGCCCTGGCCGACCTCTACCGCGAGTTCGGCAAGACCCCACGCGGCAAGCTCACCAGGGCCGGGGGACGCCCCCGGCTGGTTACTGCGCGCCGCACCACGCTCACGCGCGGCGCCGTGAAGCCAGAGGAGACCCTCAGGGCGGGCCAGCAGCTCGCCTTCGTCGCCGGCTTCTGGAAGTACAAGCTCGATGCGGGCGATCCCCCCAAGACTTTTGGGCCATTTGATGTCCCCTGCGGCGGCAAGCTACGCGCCGAGATCGAGGGCAATCCACCTGCGCCGGCCAAGTGGAGCCTGGGCAACTGGAATACCGGCATGGTCGTCGTCTACATCCCCCGCTACGGGAAGAAGCTCGGCCCCGGCACGGAAATCCTCAGACTCGCCGGCCAGACGAAGGACAACAAGCTCTCTGGCGAGGCCACCTGGCCGGGCCCCGGGCAAATAGTGGTGCACTGCACCCCAGCCCGCGGCTCAGGGCCCCTCACCAGCTCGCAGTTCGACCAGAGCTACACCGGCAAGGTCACGGTCGTGGAGGCCTACCCCCACGCGCCGGCCCTCGCCGGCACCGAGCTGCGCGACGGCGACCGCCTCCAGACCGACCCAGGGGGCAACTTCCTGCTAGCAAGCGGCGCGGCGCGCCTGCTGGGGGAGAGGAACGCGGACCTCACACTGCGCTTGCGAGGCGACAGCGAGCCGTCGGGGGCCGAGATACGTGCCGGGCAGGTGCGCGTGGTTGAGCCGCCAGGCACCCACACCTTCGACCTCACGCTACGCCTCAAAGGCCCCGTTGACCCCCAGACCAAGCAGGAGAAGCCCGGCCCCATACTCACCCTGAGGCCGCGCGGCACGAGCTATGAGGTCGAGCATCTCGGCGAGCGCGCCCGCATCCGCGTCCTCGACGGCGCCATCGCCATCGGCGACGCGGGCGCCCAGGAGGTCGAGCTGGCCGCAGGCCAGGCCATCGAGCTTCCCGGCGGAAAGCCCACGTCTTTCGACCCCAAGGCCGACAAGGGGGGGCTGGCCGACGGCTTGCCCGTCGCCGAGATCCCGGCCGACGACGACGTGCCGCAGCCTCACGGCACCTTCGGGGGCCAGCTCGCCGACGGCAAACTCACCGATGGTTGGCTCTGGCAGGACCCCCGCAACGACGCAACACTGGAGGCCACTGAGCCCGGCACGCTGCGCATCGTGGTGCCCGACGGCAACGACTTCTGGGACAATCGCCTGAACGCGCCCCGCCTCCTCCACAAGGCGACCGGCGACTTTGACCTCGAAGTCGAGTGCCGCCTGGAGTGCAAGGGCCCCGACAATGCGATCTTCGACTTCCTCCTCTACGCCCCCGGCAGCTACCAGGGCTTCCTCGACAAGCAGTTCCAACAGGACGGCATCGGTGCCCACTACCGCAAACTCGGGGGGTGGGCCAAGATGCAAGGAGTGAACAAGCTCGCGGCCCTCAATCGCCGGCTCCACGAGTGCCCCGACGCGCCCGACCGCCCCGTGCGCTTCCGCATGACCCGACGGGACGACACCTGGAAGGGCTACTGGAGCTTGGACGGCCAGCGCTGGACGCTCTTCACCCGTGAGCAGTTCGACCTCCCCGACACCCTGTGGGTCGGTGTCTGCCCGACCCGAGAGGCCTGGGACCGCCAGCACGGCGAGAAGGCCACGTTCACCCTGCGCGACCTGCGCCTCACGACGGCCCAGCGCGGCTCGATGGCCGTGGCAGACTGGGATTTCGTGCAAGCCGAGGGCACCGCAGAGGCCAGCGGCACCTCCATCCGCCTCGCTCTCGACCCCGCCAAGACCGGCAGCATCCACGCCATCACCGGCCGCAAGGTTGAAGGCGACATGGACATCGCGGTGAGCTTCGCCACCGCGGGCTTCACAGACAAGCCCGGCCACACCTGCACCGTCCAGCTCTATGCGGCGGACGGCCAGGAGAAGAACCTCCTCTACATCAGTCGCCACAGGTCCGACCGCAATGGCAACCGCCTCAGCACCGACATCCGCGTCAACGAGCGGTGGGGCCACGGTTACCAGTGGCTCGAGTGGAAGGCGACCCAGGGCAACCTGCGCATCGCCCGCAAAGGCGAGACCTGGACCACCTTCTACGCCGACAAGGGCCAATGGGTCCGGCTCGACAAGAAGTTCGCAGCCGGCTTCGCCGACCCCGTCTACGTGGGGGTAGTCATCGACACGCGGTGGGAGGCCAAGCAGCCGTCGCCGCTGGTGGCGAACATCGTCTTCAGCCGGCTGCCTGCGCCGGCCGCGAAGGCGCCGGACACTCCCGGCACCACGGCCACCACGGTTCCAGCCCACCCGCCCGCAACCGAGCGCGTCCCCGGCCAGCAGACCCTCGGCGACCTCACCCTCACCATCCCCCAGCGCTGGCAGCGCGCCGCGTCGAGCGCTCAGGACGAGGGCGTCTGGTTCCTCGGCCCCCGCGAGCTTCCCGTGGTCAGCTTTGGCGTCCTGCGCCGGAAGTCCTTCGACACCCTCGTCAGCGAGCTCCAGGTCATCGAGCAAAGGCCCATCGAGGTTGACAAGCGCGCGGCGCGCTCTATTCTGGGCACCTTGGCCGGCGGGCGGGGAACAGTCTGGCTCGTTCTCTTCGAAAAGCCTGGGGCCGACGGCCGACTGCTCGGCCTCTGCGCCCAGTCCCTCACGGCAAATTGGGCCGAGCACGTTGGCGCCCTCCGGGCAATCCTCCAATCCGTCCGCTTCGCCCAGGCTCCGTGAGCTTCTGGTCGGTGCCCTCCAGCCGCCAAGGGCAGATCCGCATTCTACACGTTGGAGCATGGCGGGGCGTAGCGTCGGTTCGGCGAGGGCCATGCGGCGCTCCACGCGACTCCTGGGGAGATTGGCCGACGGCTATCTGGTGGTGAGGATGGCGCGGTAGAGGCGGCCGCGGCGGGCGATGAGGAGGCCAACCTGGGCGTCGCCGATCTGCTCGAGGACGACGGCCAACTGGTCAAGGCTCTGGGTGGCGATGCTGCCGAGGCGCAAGAGCACGTCGCCACGGCCCAGTCCAGCCTTCTCGCCTGGGCCGCCCTTCTCGACGGCGGTGATGATCAGGCCGGCAGGCTCGCGGAAGCCAAAGGAGGGAGCCATTTCGGCGGTCATGGGCTGTAGGGTGAGGCCGAGCTTGGCTCGGACGATTTCCGCTCCCGATGGCTTGGGGGCCGCTACCACTGCGACGCGGCACAATTGCTCCTTGCCGCCGCGGAGGAGCTTGAGGGACACGGCGTCGCCCACGTTCTTGGCGAGCATCTTCTTGAAGAACTGCACCATGTCGGCCACGGGCTGGCCGTCCACGGCCGTGATTACGTCGCCTGCGCGGACGCCGGCCTTGGCGGCCGGGCTGTCGGGGTCCACGCCGACGACGAGGACGCCGCTGCGGGCGGGGAGCTTGTGGGCGGCCACGTCGGCGGCGGTCAGGTCGCGGCCGCGGACGCCAATGTAGGTCTTCTTGATGAGGCGGTAGTTGAAGAGGGCCTTGAGGACCTCGCGGACGCGGTCGGCGGGGATGGCGAAGCCGATGCCCTGGGCGTCGGCGCGGATGGCGACGTTGATGCCGATGAGGTCGCCGTTGATGTTGACGAGCGCGCCGCCGCTGTTGCCGGGGTTGATCGCCGCGTCGGTCTGAATGAGGCCGGTGTATGCCTCGTTGCCCTGGAGGGTGACGGAGCGGTTCTTGGCGCTCACGACGCCCGTAGTCACGGTGCTTTCGAGGCCGAAGGGATTCCCCAAGGCGATGACGGTTTCGCCGATCATCAAGTCGTCGGACCGCGCCAGGCGGATGGCAGGGAGCGGCTTCTTCGCGTTCAGCTCCAAGAGCGCCAGGTCGCTCTCGGCGTCGGACGAGAGCAGCTTGCCCTCATACTTGCTTCCATCGGAGAGGGTCACGTCAATCCGCGACGCCTTGCGGACCACGTGCTCGTTGGTGACCACGTGGCCTTCGGGGTCAATGATGACGCCTGAGCCGAGGCTGTGTGCGCGGAACTGGCGGGGGCCGGAGAAGCGGTCGTAGAAGTCGCGGAAGAACTCGTCGAAGAACGGGTCGCGGAACTGATAGAAGGGGTCGCCGCTGCGGACGACGATCTGCTCGGTGGAGATATTGACCACGGCCGGCCCGGCCTTCTCCACCGCTGCCACGATGGGCGTGCGGCGGGAGACGTCCTGGGCCAGGCTGCTGCGCCCGACCAATGCCACAGCAGCCAGCGCGGCGCACCCACCGAGGAAGAACAAGGCAAAGTGATTACGGGCAAAATCATGGGAACAGGCAGGATGCCGAATCATTTTGCCCCCAATCATTTTGCCTTCGGGCCTTCTTCCTTCGCCTTGGGTTCTTCTTTCTTCGGCTCTTCCTTCTTGGGTCCCTCCTTCTTCGGTTCTTCCTTCTTGGGCGGCTCGGGCTTCTTCTCGAGGTCGGCGAGGGACTTGGCGATGTCCTCGACCTTGCCCTTGGCGACGAGGAAGACCTGCTTGGCGTCGCCCTTGACGGCGGCTGAGCCAGGGGTGTCCTTCTCGGCCTCAACGGGCTTGCCGAGCCTGAGGACGAGGTCGGGCTTCTTGTCAATCTTCACGGTGACGACGGTTTCGGCGGGGTCGAGGCCGTAGTCGGCGAGCTTCTGGGCGTCGTAGTCGAGGCAGCGCAGGCCCTTGAGGTCGCTGAGGGCGTCGAGGACCTTCTTGACGGCGTCCTGGTCGGCCTCGGCCTGCTTGGGCTTAGTGATGGCCCAGGTGTCCTTGTCCTTGGGCTTCTCAATGACGATTTCGGGCTTGCCGCGGGGGGCGATGGTGAGGGAGGTGGCGTCGCCCTCGGCGAAGTCGCCCAGGGTCGTGGAGATGACCTCGGAGCGGAGGTTGTCGGCCTCGACGGAGCCGATCTTGAAGATGAGGGTGCCGCCCTGCTCCATGCCGTAGGTCTTGCCGTCGGCCTTGCGGCTGACGAGGAGGGTCTTGGCGTAGGTCTTCTTGGCCGGCTTGGGCGCGTCCTTCTTCTCCTTGTCGTCGTCCTTCTTGGCCTCGTCCTTCTTTTCCTCTTCCTCGACGGTGGCGGTGAGGCGGAGGGGGGGGCCGGCGAGGCCGTACTTCCCGAGGTCCTCGGGCTTGGGGTTCTCGACGAAGTACTCCTCGGTGCACAAGTCGTCCATCGCGTTGAGGATTTTCGAGACGTTGCCTTTGTCGGCGTCGAGCTTCACTGGGCTGGTGACCTTCCAGTCGCCGTCCTTCTTCTCGACGGCGACTTGCTTGCCCTCGCGCTCGATGGTGAGGCGGGTGACGTCGGCCTCCTTGAAGTTGAACACGTCCCGGTCGAGGAGCGCCAGGTAGCCCTTGTCAATGTCCTTCCCGAGCGAGTTGAGGGCCTCGACGCTGTCCTTCTCCTCGTATGCGGCGCCGTCGGGGGCCTTGCCCGCGACGACGTAGAGGAGGGTGGGCTGGTCATCGCGGCGGACGTAGCGCCCCTCCTCGAATTCCTTCTCCTTGGGCTTCTCAGGCTCCTTCTTCTCCTTGTCGTCCTTGGGCTTTTCGGTGTCCTTAGGCGCTTCCTTTTCCTTCTTGACGATGGCGCTGAACTGGAACTTGACGGGGGGTTGCGCCTTGCCCTTGGCCTGGCAGAGGACGGTGAGGACAGCTTCGGGGGACTTGAGGTACTGCTCGTGGGCTGGGTCCTTCGGGTCGTCAATCCAGCGGGCGACGCGGAGCTTGCCGAGGTTCCGCACGAGGTCGGTTGCGTCGCTCCGGCTC